>JBGUUT010000071.1:0-15483 GCA_045133795.1 Spirochaetota bacterium | reverse complement strand
ATCTCACCAAATCTCACCAAATCTCACCAAATCTCACCAAATCTCACCAAATCTCACCAAATCTCACCAAATCTCACCAAAAGTGTGTAAAAAAACAATAAGAAAACGGAGGAAGATTTAAATAATCGTAAGTGTTACGGGCTTCTGAAACTTATACAAGTTTTTTGCTTATTATTTATTTTCGTCTAGCATAGAATGAAGCTCGTCTGACATGATTGGTCGGGAGAAGTAGTAGCCTTGTAAAAAGCAGTCCTCAAATTGAGATAGAAATTCTACCTGCGACAGATTCTCTACACCCTCTAGATTTAGAAAAAAAATATTTGACCTAAAAGTATTAAATTATTATCTTTTTTGACACAGTGTCGAAGTTTTTTTCGTCTTATATGCAATTATTTTTTATGGGGGGCTTTTATGCCGACTAAGAAGTTTTTTGATTTGAGTGAAGATAAAAAGAAAGCATTTATAAATGCTGCAATTATGGAATTTGAACGTCAATCATTTAGTGATGCTTCTATTTTTAATATTGCACATAATGCCGGAGTATCACGAACCGGAATTTATTATTATTTTGCCAACAAGCAAGATATTTATGATTATTTATTGTCCAGAATGCGTGATGATTTTTTTGAAAAAATCCAAGATTTGGATGAGTTAAATATTTTTGAATTGTTTATGGAATATTTTGAATATATTGCCGGATATAAGGGAAAGCGAGAAGAGAAACTTATTCGTCAATCATATAAAAATATAAAATTATTAGATGTTAATACTTTGGATGTTTCGCTTCAAAAGCTTGATGTTAAAAAAATGTGTGAGATAATTAATTTATCGAATCTTAAATATGCAAATACAGAAGTAATAAAAACTATTTCTTTGGTAGGATTTGGTTCAATATCTAAAGCTTTAAGCGAATATTTTTCCGGCAAAGTTGCTTATGAAGAAGCCAGAAGTCATTGTGAGAAAGTTTTGGAATGTTTAAAAAACGGTTTCGCTAAGTAAAAGTAAATATTTTGTATATTTTAATTATCTTGAAGATATACGTACGTTTATTAAAATGTATATGATTGTTTTTTTACTTAAAGGAATTATTGATGAATAAAAATCTAAAACGAATTGCTCATAATACATATATAGAATCAGGTTACAGTGCTGAAAAAATCTATGATACGGCGTTGAAGTTTCAACAATTGATGATGATTTATGACGGTGCGGCAAAACAAGTTACTACAAAACTTGAAATCCTCAATAAAGAATTCGGCGTTCGCGGAAAACGCAGTCCTATAGAAACAATCAAATCACGTATTAAATCGCCGGAAAGTATAGCTTTGAAACTTGATATGCGTGGTTTACCGATGACATTGGAAAATATGACATTGAATCTTAACGATATTGCCGGCGTGCGTGTAATTTGTCCTTATGTCGCTGATATTTACGATGTACGTGATATGTTTTTGGCACAGGCGGATATTAGATTGATAGAGGAAAAAGATTATATTGCAAATCCGAAATCATCAGGTTATCGAAGTTTACATTTAGTAGTAGAAACAGACGTTTACCTTTCGGAATGCGTTTGTCCGGTACGTGTGGAAGTGCAATTGAGAACCATTGCGATGGACTTTTGGTCGAGCTTAGAGCATAAAATGCGTTATAAAACAGAAAAAGATGTTCCGCAGTCTGTCAGAGATGAACTGAGACAATGTGCAGACAGAATTGCGGAAAATGATATGGAAATGCAACGAATTGCACAAAGTTTGGAAATGTGTGCGGTTAAAGATTAGATTTTATAGAGAAAAAAGAAACTTTAAATATTTGATTGTCGTTGAATAGGTTAACGAATGGTCATTAATGACTTTAATGCGGAAGTCAGGTTTTGCGGAGGTTGATATGGATTCAAAACGCTGTATATTAAAGCAATATATAGGAAAGAAAATCTACGTTACGGCAGATTATGTTTTTTATAAGAAAAATCGTGTTAATAATTTGAGAAACTTTTTGTTTCATAATGTAATGCTGTATGACAATCCCGAAATGTTATTAGATCATATTTGGATTTTGGAAAAAAACTTTGAGTCTTCATGTTTAAAATTTTTGGAAAGCAGCGAACACGGCGGCAGATTAAAAATTTACGGAACTGTTGATACTTATTTGAATGTAAAGAAGATAAACGGAATAGATTTGCGTAAAATGTCGTATGATTTGAATAAAATCTACAAATTAGAAAGTACATAAAAAAGCAGAAAATGTAATTGACAGTAGACATGCTTTTAACTATAAGAGACTCTCTTTGAAAGAAAAGTTAATGAACGGTCATTAAGGGAAAACAGAGGACGAATGAGTTTAGCTAAGGAAGAAATAATATTAAAAACGGTTAATATCTGGAATGAAAATAATTTTCAAGATATAAGTTTGTCCCCGGTAGCTAAAGCTTTGGGGATTTCGAAACCGGCTTTGTATAAACATTTTCGTGATAAAGAAGAGCTTATTGTTGAAATCTATGAGTATTTTACGGCAGAGTTGGAAAATATTTGGAGATTGTTTTTTAATAAGCAAAAAGGTTTTTCCGGTAATATTTTGCGTTTGTTGATTCGATATTTGGCGACTTATTTTCAAGAAAAGCCGGAATGTTTGATATTCAAAAAAAACATGCTTGTGAACAAAATGCTGGCTGATAAGATTTGTAAACTTCAGATTGAGAATGTACTTACTGTTGAAGAAATCGAGGAATTGTACGATAAGTTTGAAAAATCCGGATATGCGATAAGAAAGACAAAGTCCTTTTTTATATATCTGATGACAATCGTCGAAACGTGGATGGTATTGCAAAGCGATTTGATAAAAAATAGAGATATAAAAGTAGAAAAATATCCGAAAGAAACTTTGGTTGATGTGTGTGTAGACCAAGTTGCGGAGATTGTAGAGTCCGGTTTTTTCAAAAGTAACGGCGGTAAAAGCGTTGATATTTTGAAGATTGAAGAAGAAATTGAAAAAAGCGGTGACGGGAGTGAGTTGCCGGAAGATGATGTTTTCAATGCTATTGCGGATATTATAATAGAAGACGGTTATTGGAATATCTCTGTTAATAAGATAGCGAGTAAATTGGGAATGGTGAAAAGCTCATTGTACAATTACTTTAAAAATAAAAAGATGATGATCGGAGGCTCACTCTTTAAAAGATGGGAGAACTTAAAGAAATATTTCAAAGAAAATATATTTCATAGAGATAACGGCTTTGAAGTGTGGTATTCTTTGATTTATTTTTCTTATAGATTGTTCAGTTCAAATATCAGACATGCAGTTATGATGAATTGGATTGCGATAAAAGGTTACAAGATAAAGGAAAAAAGCCAGATTTTTGATATATTGCTTGAGGATTACAAAATAAAAATTCCTGAAAATAAAAGGCTTTTTTGCGGAATATTTTGTTTTCCTCTTATGGTAATTCAGATTTTAATTGTTCGCTATGTGTTTTTTTCCTTATTACAAGGAATGAGTTTAGATTTGGAAGAAATTAGAAATATTTATAATTTGTCGGTTTACGGAATAAAAAAGGGGGAACTATGAAACTTAAAAGTTTAACGACAATATTATTGTTTTTGTTGCCTGTATGTGTTTTTTCGCAAGTGAATGCACAGCAGGGAATTGGGAATGTACCGGCACAGACAGACGGTAAGGAAGCTGCAACTGCAGACAAAGAGAATAAAGTTCTGGAGTTGAGCCTTGATGATGCAATTTACAGAGCATTGCAAAACAACTTGGGAATAAAAAGTAACGCATTGAATTTTGATAAGACTAAATGGTCTTTGTATACTTGTTGGAATACGTTTTTACCTAATATTACCGGAAGCGGCGGTTTTACGATAAATGCTCTTGATGAAGATAAACGTAAAGGCAGTACGATGGTGGGAGTAGTTCCCAACAGTGTGATTCCGGGAGCTTATGATACTATGATGAATGTAGAATATACGACTCCGCAGGTAATGCCGACTTTGGCGATTAACGTAAGCTGGAACTTTAATGCTGCCATGATTTTTCAGGCTTACCAGACTTGTCTTGATTATCAATCAGGCAAAATAACTTATGAAAGTGCAAAAAGAAGCTTATTGAAAAATGTCAAACTTTCATATTATTCATTGATTTTGAATGAAATGAAGCTTGATATCGATAAAAAAGATTTGTCCAGTAAAGAGGATACTTATAAGCAAACGATGGCACAGTATCGTTCCGGAATTGTACCGAGATTGAGTATGTTGAATGCACAAGTTTCCTATGAAGCTGCAAAACCTACATTGATTAGTTCACAGGATTCCGTAAAGAATGCCAATAATACTTTGAAATATTTGTTGGGAATTGATTTGGAACAGGAAATAAAATTGACCGATTCTATTTCTGCGGTGGAATTGGTTCTGCCGGAATTTGATGATATTTCGGAACTTTTCGAAAGAAACAATTTGCAGCTGCAGACTTTGTACATCTCTAAGAAGATGGTAAAGAACGGAATGAACTCTTATATTTCTTCTCTTACGCCGTCATTCAGCTTAAGCTTTTCCGGCAGTACTACATTTACTAAGGAAGCTTTTGAGGAAGATTGGTTTGCAAATGTGGAAGACGACTGGAAAAACAGTGCAAACTTAAATTTGATGATAAGCGTGCCGTTTTCATCGTGGATTCCTTTTTCATCCTCACAAGTCGGTCTTGTAGGTTCCAGTGTGGCATTGAAGAAAATGGATACAGACATTGAAAACTATCTTCAAAGTCAACGCCTGAGCATTCAAAAGTCTATAGATTCGATAGCGTCTGCTATTGCAAGTGTAGAAATAACTAAAATGAGTGTGGAATTGGCAAAAGAAGCATTGGTTTTGTCTCGTGACAGTTACAAAAAAGGCGGACAGACACTTATAGAATTGAATGAAACAGAAAAAGGTCTGTTGAATGCTCAATATCAAGAATTGGCCGCTCAATTTCAATATATCAGCAAGATGTTGGATTTAGAAGAAATGTTGAATATTGATATGAGTGAAATAATAAAAATTACTAAAGAAAAAGGAGAAAATAAAAATGAAGAAAATCAGTAAAATATTTTTTAGTACTTTGGCTATATGTCTTTTAGTATCATGCGGCGGCAAAAAAGATGAGGCTAAGGCTGCGGCAGAAGTGCAACCTGAAGCATTGTTTGCCGTAAATACAATGAAAATCAAACGAAGCAATATCAGTGACTATATAAAGCTTACAGGTAATGTACAGGCAAAAAGAAATATTCAAGTGTTTCCTGACCAAGCCGGAAAGATTTCAAGTATCGATGTGAAAATCGGACAGTCGGTAGCTAAAGGTCAAAAAATAATGGAAGTAAATCCGTCAAGACCCGGAATGGTTTATGCGTTAAGCCCGGTAATTGCACCGATTGCCGGAGTTATTACGTCTTTACCTTACAAAGTCGGAGACACTGTAAGTATGCAAACTCCCGTTGCGAAAGTCGGAAATCTTGACAGTTTGGAGATTGTTGCAAATGTAGCAGAAAAATATATTTCAAAAATGAAAATGGGCTTGAATGTTGCCATAACAGTAGATGCATATCCTAATACGGCAATAAACGGAAATGTTTACGAGGTAAGCCCGGTAGTAGATGAAATGTCTCGTACATTGGAAGTAAAGATTGAGCCTAAAGGTGCAAATGCGGCGTTGTTGAAACACGGAATGTATGCAAATATCAAAATTTATACAGAGAATAAACACAACAGAGTCGTAATTCCTACATCATGTATTATCACTCGTTACGGAGAACAATCTGTATTTGTTATCCGTGAGCTTCCTACAGAAATATCAAATGTTACAATCAGCAAATTGATTTCGTCATGTACTGATGATGAAAAAGCTCTTGTTTTACGTTATTTCCCACGAAAATTGCCGGATTCATTCAGAGGTGATGTTTTTGAAACAAAGATTTTGCGTTCTTTAGAAAAACGTAATGATGATAAGGCGATTTTGGCGTCTCTTTATCAAAAAGATGAAGAAAACAATTTGTATAAGCTAAAACCTCAAGGAAGTTTTAATTCTGATTGTGAAAAAGCTTGGAATGTATTTTTGGAATTGGGACAAAACTATGTTTTACCGGTATCAAAGATTTTCAAAAGCAGCATTTCGGAAGATGAGCAATTACGAAGCATTTTGATAGATAAAAAAATTATAGAACAAACAACAAAATTTGCAGAAAAACGAATCATTGAATCCGGTATTCAAATTGATAATAAAACGGAAGTCATTAAGGGATTGTTGCCGGATGAAGAAATCGTATACAGCGGACAGTCATTGCTTGAAAATAATGCAAAAGTAAAAATTGTTCAGTTGTTAAACATTGTGTACTAGGAGGTTTTTCCTATGGGTGGTTTTATTAAAACGGTTGTAAGAAAACCGGTAACAATGTTGATTATATTTTTAATTCTGACTTTCATGGGAGTATATACGGCTTCGGATTTACCTATAGATTTGTTCCCGGATATAGATTTCCCTGTATTGGTAGTTTTTTGTCAGAATGAAGGTTCCGGTCCTACGGAAATAGAGTCTAATATCACAAGAACACTCGAAAGCAGTTTGACAAGTGTTTCCGGTGTAAAAAATATGACGTCTACGTCTTCTACCGGATTGAGCCTTGTAATGCTGGAGTTTGATTACGGAACGAATCTTGATGTCGCCACAAATGATGTGCGTGATAAACTCGAAATGGTAAAACATTATTTACCTGAAGATGCTGAGAATCCAACTATTTTTAAGTTCGACCCGTCTATGATGCCGATTGTAACTATTGCGGTTACGGGGAACAATCGAACTACCGAAGAATTGTTTAAAATGGCTGATGATATTATTGCACCGCGTTTTGAACAGATTGTAGGTGTATCATCTGCAAATGTCGGCGGTGGACGTGAAAGAATTATACGTGTAGAAGCATCTCAAAACAGATTAAATGCTTTAGACCTTACGTTGACATCATTGGCAAGTGCAATAGCAGTGCAAAACAGTGAAATATCTGCCGGTTCGGTTACTCAAGGCGGAATGGATTTCCTTGTTCAAACTGCCGGTGAATACAA
Source organism: Spirochaetota bacterium (assembly GCA_045133795.1). Taxonomy (GTDB): domain Bacteria; phylum Spirochaetota; class GWE2-31-10; order GWE2-31-10; family GWE2-31-10; genus RGIG8597. The sequence goes on along the minus strand of JBGUUT010000071.1, from coordinate 8,404 downwards.
AAACGTAGAAGAAATAAAAGATACTCTTATTACCGTAAAAGGCGGAAAGGTTGTAAGACTTTCTGATATTGCAAATGTTTATGACGGATATCAAGATGTTACCGAGTCTGCGACATACAACGGAAAACCGATTGTATATTTGCGTATTCAGAAACAGTCAGGCGGTAATACGGTAGAAGTTGCCAATAAAATCAAAGAACGTTTGCCGCAGATAGAAGCAGAATTGCCGGACGGTGTAAAACTTGAAATCTTGCGAGATTCATCGAAGATGATAAGTAATTCTATTGATTCCGTAATCGAATCTGCTGTTTCCGGAGCTATTCTTGCGGTTATCGTATTGTTTATATTCTTGCGTGATATCAAATCTACATTGATTGTTGCGTGTTCAATGCCGGTATCTATCGCTATTACTTTCCTTTTTATGTATTTAGGCGGTCAGACATTGAACATGATGACATTGTCAGGACTTGTACTCGGTATAGGTATGTTGGTAGATAACTCTATCGTTATTCTGGAAAACATTTTTAAATATCGTGAAAAAGGTTCTAAAATAATTGTAGCTGCCGAACTCGGTGCCAAAGAAATGGTTACTGCAATTATGGCATCTACATTGACTACAATTTGTGTATTTGTGCCGACGTTGATGTTCAGCAGTAAATTGGAAGTAATGGGAGTTATGATGAATGCTTTGGCATTTACAATCGTAATCTCACTTGTTTCATCTATTCTTGTTGCTGCGATGTTGGTTCCGGTATTATCAAGTAAGTATTTTCCTGTAGAATCAAAACTTGAAAAACAGCTTCCGCCGAAATTGAAAGCTATTGACGATGCAATGGAACGCTTTTTTGACTGGTTGGGAGAAGCTTATAAGAGCGGATTGAAATTTGTATTACATCACAGAGCCGTAACTATAGTCGTAGTAGTATTGATGCTTATTGTAAGCTGTTTGGGAATAAAGAAAATCGGTTTTGAGTTTGCACCGCAACAAGAAGCCGATGCGGTAACATTAGAGTTTAAATTACCTTTGGGGACAACTTATGAAGTTACGAGAGATTTTGCGGAACAGATTAAGTTGATTGTAGAAAAAGAAGTTCGCGGTTATGAAGGAATCATGGTAAAAGCCGGCGGAAGTTCAAGTATGCTTGGGTCTGCTGAGTCAAATTACGGTGAAATCATGATTCGATTGCCTGATTGGGATTTGCGTATAGACCGTGAAAATGACATCAAGGAAAAACTTAGAAAGCATTTTGATGAGTTCCCTAATGCGAAATTCTCATTCGGTACAAACGGCGGCGGAATGGGTAGTGCAAAACCGATTGAGTTTGTAATAAAGTCAAATGATATGGTTAAGCTTTTAAATACATCAAAACAGATTAAAGATTTGATTAAAGAGCACGTTCCGGAAGCTACTGAACCGGATATTGATATGGACGACGGACTTCCTCAATGGAAAGTAGTCGTAGACCGTGAAAAAGCTTATTCATTTGGTTTGAATATTTATACTTTGGGAAACGAAATCTCGGCAAACCTTGACGGTAAGACTGCGTCTCTTTACAAAGAAGGCGGAGATAACTACGATATTCTTGTAATTTTGCAAGAGTCAGACAGACAGTCTATCCTTGATTTGGACAAAATATTTGTAATCAGTCCTATTACGGGAAAGAGAATTGCGTTGTCTAACGTAGCTCATATTGAGGAAACTACCGGACCGGTAACAATCAAGCGTGAAAATCAAATGCGTACAATCAAGCTTACTGCCGGATTGAAAAAAGGTGCTAAGTTAAACGAAATAACAGCACAGATTCAAAAGTTAATCAAAGAACAGATTCCTAAAGACGAAGGTGTCATTATCGCCGTAGGCGGGGATATGGAAAATATGAGCAAAATAGGTAAAGTGTTCTTGATGATTATTGTAATGGCGATAGTTCTTGTATTCGGTGTTATGGCGAGTCAGTTCGAGTCATTCTCGGCACCTTTTATCATACTTTCTACAATGCCTTTGATGATTATCGGGGTTGTCATAGTTTATCTGATGAGCGGAGAACCGTTTAGTGCATATACTTTGATCGGGCTTTTGGTATTGGTAGGGGTTGTAGTAAATACCGGTATCGTTTTGGTAGACTATATGAATCTGTTGATAAAACGTGGATATAGTATTTTTGATGCATGTGTAGAAGGTGGTTCCAGTCGTTTGCGTCCAGTATTGATGTCTGTATTGACGACAGTTTTGGGGATGGTACCGATGGCGATAGACAAAGGCGAAGGTTCCGAGCTTATGCGTCCGATTGCTCAGACAATGGTCGGCGGATTGACAACAAGTACTATATTTACATTGTTTTTAATTCCGGTTCTTTATTCCTTATTAATGGAACATAAAGAAAAGAAAGCAATTAAGAAACAGAAAAAACTTGATGCTAGAATGGCATTGAGAAGAGAGCGTTTGTTGGAAATGCAGGCAAAGAAAAAAGCTAAGATGGAAGCTGAAAATGCAAAATTAAGCCCGGATGAGGGAGGTACAACATGAAAAAACTTGAGATTATAGCTAATAAATCTGTAGAAGAAGATTTGTTTGACAGATTTGAAAGAAACGGCTTGAACCCTCGTTATACTGAAATCCCGGTTGTATACGGTAAAGGTAGAACGAATCCTAAAATGGGGGATGGGATTTGGCCGGAAGAAAACTTTCTGCTGATTGTTTATACAGAAGATGATATGGCTGAAAAAATAATTTCGGTTGTACGAGATTTGAAAATCGACTTTCCTGATGAGGGAATCAAGATTTTCGAAATAGATGTACAGGCAAGTTTTTAACATTTTGATTTAATTATAATAAAGGCTCTATGGTATGAAATACTGTAGAGCTTTTTTATTTTAAGCGAAGTAATAATCACATTTATATGTAGTTAAAATGGCTTTAACTTGCAGATTAGTCTGAATTATAGTATATAAAGCCGACTGCTAAGCAGTAAAAAAAATATCAGGAAGGACAACGAAAATAAAAAACTGAAGTCGCTCATTTAAGATAAACTTCAGTTTTTTTATCAGTAAAAAGTTTTTAGAAAGAAACAAACATATTTTTTCCTTTTTTAACAATACTTTTTACACGAGAGAATTTTTGATATTGAGTTAAAACTTCTGCATTATCACTATTTGTTCTTGAAATTTTTACGAAATTGTTTTCGACAAAATTGACAGTTGTGTATTCATCGATAACACAAGGCGGAATTGAAACGCCGTAAAATGCGATATTGGAAACTTCTCCGGCTGCACACTTATCGACAACCAGTTTTCCTAAATCTTTACCGTTAGGAGCTCCGATGCCTAAGCATGAAATTGTAACTTTATCGTTTTTCTTTTGAGTAGATTTGCAAAGCACACTTATAGCTCCGAATGAATTATATGTTTCCCAACCGTTTGTGTTGATAATTCCTAATACATCACCGTGAGTGGTAAGTTTCGCAATTTTGCTATATTTTGTTCCTACAGGAAAAAAAGGACCGGGAAATACAATCGAAGTAAATTCTTTGTTGTACTCTTGCATTAGGTAATCAATAAATGCGGGAGTTGAAGCGTTTTCATTAACATTGATTTTTGTATAAGTTTCCGTTTCTTTTGTCTTCTTGTTTGTTTTGGAAACAAGAGAAACATTTCCTATGGCTTCATTAGAAATTAAGAGTTCCCATGAGCGTTTTTCATTTTCTGCGTTGATTTTTAAATATTCAGTTGTAGATGAGATATTTGTAATCCATTCTTTTTTAAAACCTATTGAAAATGATGGGATTTGAAATAATCCGCCGGTTCCCGTTATACATACAACGACTTTTTTTGTTTGCGGCAGTTTTGAGATAATATCTTGTGCGTAAGATTGTGCAAATACACTTGTGGCAGTCAAAAATACAACGACTGCGGTCATAATTAGTTTTCTCATTTTTAACTCCTTTAGTTTGAGATGATGAAAATTTTGTATTTTTTTTTTTTTTTTTTTGTCAAGGAGATTATGTGAATGTGTTTGTGTAAAAAAATAAATAAAAGTCAGAAATAATTTTTTGTATCGCTTTTTTTAAAACGGCGTGATTTGTATATTCAAATGACAATTCGGCAAGCTTGCAGATTAGTCTGAATTATAGTATATAAAGCCGACTGCTAAGCAGTAAAAAAAATATCAGGAAGGACTCTGATGAAAAAGAAAAACTTATTTTTACACACACCGCCGGGAACTAAACCGTTGTACATGGAAGAAGCTCTGCTTAGAAGTACTATAGAGCGTAAACTTTGTTCATATTTTGAACGTTGGAATTATCAGCCGGTAGAACCGCCGATGATTGATTATTTTGATATTTATACTCCGTTTCTTACTGAAAGACAAAAGAAAGGTTCGATTCGTTTTGTGGATCGTGACGGAAATCTTGTTTTGTTGCGTAACGACATTACTTTGTTTGCAGCTAAGGCTTTGGCTGTAAGAATGGGAAAAAGAAGTTCTGACGAGAAGTTTAAATATTATTACAGCGGCCAGATTATGCGAAGCCGTGAAAAAGATGCTCCGGAAGAGTACTATCAAATTGGTTGTGAGATTGTGGCAAAAGATTTTACTCATGAAGAGTTTGAAATTATTTGTCTTCTTTTGGAATCGGCAAAGTATTTGGGAATTCCGGATTTTCGTTTGCATATAGGTGACATCTCTTTTTATAACGCATTACTCGGAGACTGTCAGGAACGAACAGATATTTTGACAGCAATCAGAAAATGTGACTTGCCGTTATTACAGGAACTTGTAAATAATGCAGAATTTTCTGAAGATGTGAAAAATGACCTTTTGGCTTGTGCACACTTTATAGGTAATGCAAAAGAGTTGGAAGCATTAAAATTGTCTGCTGCCGGCAAAAAAGCGTTGGAGCCGTTGTTGCATTTAGTTTCTTCATTGGAAAAAGCCGGTTACGGTGATTATATGACAATAGATTTGTCTGAGTTATCAGATTTGGATTATTACAACGGAATCATTTTTAACATGTACGCAAACGGAGCTGAAATGCCGCTTGTTTCCGGAGGTCGCTATGATTTATTGTTTAAAGAATTGGGCCAGGAAAAAAGTGCGGTAGGATTTAGTTATTGGTTGTATCCGTTAGAAAAAGTTCTTCATGAAAAATTAACACTTGAAGAAAATTGTGAAGACATGAAAATCAGTAAAGATAGCTTTGTTGATGATTTCCAGAAGGCAATAAAAGAAATTACTGCCGGAAAAAAAGTTCAGCTTAATTACGAATAAGGGAGGGAAATCACATGGAAGAAAAAAAGATTATTACGATTGCCGTACCGAAAGGAAGATTGCAAGAACAAATTGCGGAATATCTTGCCGGTCGCGGTGTTACTATAAAAGAAGAATCCAGAAAGTTGGATTATTATGATGAAAAGAACGGCTATAGATTTCTTTTCGTAAAAAACAGTGACGTGCCGGTTTATGTAAATTACGGAGTTGCAGATTTGGGATTTTCCGGTTCTGATGTCGTTTATGAAGGTGATTTTGAGTTTTTACACTTGGCACGTTTGCCTTTCGGAGGAACTCGAATTTGTGTTGCCGGTTATGAAAAGGACAGACCGCTTTTTGAACAAAACGGATTGGAAAGAAGTTTTATTAAGCCGATAAAAATTGCTACAAAATTTACACGCTTTACCAATCATTATTTTGAAGAACGAGGAATTCCGGTACAGATTATAAAATTGACAGGTTCCGTAGAATTGGCTCCGATTTTGGGATTGGCTCACTTTATTGTAGATTTGGTAGAAACAGGTTCTACATTGCGTGAAAATAATTTGGCTGTAATCGAGGAAATCGGACGAACTCATGTTAAATTGATTGCAAATCCAAGTTTGTACCGACAGAATTACCGCAAGATTGATGACTTTGTCAGCAAATTACAAGGATAAATTATGCAGTTTTTTGATAACGGAAATAAAAAAGTATTAAGTGACGAGATTCTTTCTTTTTTAAAGGAAGAAGAAAAAGATGATATTGCAATAGAAGAATCTGTTCGTCAGATGTTGGTGAATGTTCGTGAAAATGGTTTTGCGGCAGTTCAAGATTATACAAAGAAGTTTGATAATTTTGATTTGACATCTGATAATTTCAGAGTAAGCCGTGAAGAAATCGATGAGCTTGCTTCTAAAATCAGCCCGGAACTTTCAGCAAGTCTTGAAATTGCCGTGGAAAGAGTAAAGGCTTTTCACGAATGTCAAAAAGAGCAGGGATTTGAAACAGTAGATTCTTTAGGCAATAAAATGGGACAAAGAGTTGTACCGCTTGACAGTGTGGCTGTTTATGTACCCGGCGGACGTGCATTGTATCCGTCGACATTTTATATGACTGTAATTCCTGCATTAATTGCCGGTGTAAAACGAATCGTAGTTTTGACTCCGCCGAGAACTTTTAAGGAATCGCCGGAAATTGCTCGACTTATACAGCTTTTGGGAATAACGGAAGTTTATCGCGGGGCCGGATGTGCGTTGGTTTTGGCTGCGGCTCACGGTTTGCCGGAAATCCCGAAAGTAGACAAAATTGTCGGCCCGGGGAATGCTTATATTGCTAAGGCAAAACAGATTTGTTACGGAAAAATTGACATCGATATGATAGCCGGACCGTCGGATATTACCGTAATCGCTGATACAAATAAAAAAGAAGATGTTGCAATGGTAGCAAGTGATTTACTCAGTCAGGCTGAGCATGACCCTATGGCGAGAGCTGTTTTGATTGCGACAGACAAAGATTTTATCAATGATGTAAAAACAGAGGTTTATCGTCAGGCGAATGAACTTACAGATACGAAAGAAAATGCTCTTACTTCATTAGATAAAAGAGCAATGGCGATTTTGACTGATGACAAGATGACGGCGGTAGAACTTGCTAACCTTTTGGCACCGGAACATTTAGAGCTTTTCAGTGATGAACCGCAGGTATTGCTTGATAATGTAAAATTTGCCGGGTCTGTATTTGTTGGAAAATCTACACCAGAAAGTGTAGGGGATTATCTCGGTGGTCCTAACCATGTTTTGCCGACATCTTCGACAGCAAGATTTTTCTCACCTTTGGGAGTTTATGACTTTACAAAGCGTTTCAGTTATTTGCAATTTACGCCGTCATCATTAGAACATTATCGAAGTGATATTACAAGAATTGCACGTTCTGAACATTTGGAAGCTCATGCAAGAGCTGTAGAAACACGTTTTGAATAAATGATTTCACCGGAATTCTGGGAACATGGATATTTTACTACTGATGCGGTACTGTTGAAAGCAGTACCGAACAGTGATTATAATCGGCTTTTATATTTTTTGTCACCGCTTGTAGGAATAGAAACTTGCTTTGCATTCGGAGCTCAGAAAATTAAAAGCCGTTTTTGCAGTACGACACAGCCTTTTACAATGTTGCGTTTGTTTTTGCGACGAGACAAAAAGACCGGGCTTGTCGGTGTGAAAGATGTGGCAGATGTTGTCACTCCTCAAATCATACGCACTAATTTACGTGCGATTTATCAACTTTCTTTTTATTCTCAAATGCTTCTCCATACACCGATGGAACATAGTGATTACAAGAAATATTACTACCTTATGAAATATGCCATTGAACTTCTCGATATGGAAAACGGCTTGGAAAAATCACTAATCTTTTTTTTATCCAAACTTGCGGTATTGCACGGACAGGCAATGCAGGTTTCATTTTGCAGAGAATGTCAAAATGCAATTCGTCATGAAGAACTTTTTTATTCTGCCGGAGCGTGGAGCGTCTTTTGTCATGACCATTTGACGGGAGCTGCCAGCGGTGTATTTAAAATAAGTATCGAAGATGCAATGATTATGGATTTTTATTCTACCGCAAAGTTTACGGCGATAAGCGAAACACCGCTGAAATTGAATGACAGGGCGGCTGTTACCAAAATATTTATAGATATGGTGAATAAGATTTACGGCGGAACAATCAAGCGTGAATGGTATGAAAATTTGATATAAATATTATTTCATTTCATATAAACGAAAATATACGGTGAAAGTCGGCTCTGTAATATTACAGGGACAAACCTCAATTCTATTTTAGAATTAAGCTCTAATGAGAGCATTTCAAGTTTTGTGCAACTCCTTTATTAAAGAATTTTACATATTATGGGTTAGAAAAGTAAAAATACCACTAAATATTGACTTAAAATATAATTATATATATAACCTTTATTTTTTTTATTACAACATAAATAAAGGCGATTTAATTTAAGCAATAAAAGGAGAATGTCATGATTATTACAGAAAAAATGTATTTATCTAAAGACTTTTCTCTTGACAATAAAGTACAGTCAGGTACAACTGCCAACTGCCAACTGCCAACTGCCAACTGCCAACTGCCAACTGCCAACTGCCAACTGCC
>JBGUUT010000070.1:0-8707 GCA_045133795.1 Spirochaetota bacterium | reverse complement strand
TTCTTCTGTTATATTTCCTTTGGGTACAGGATGAGCAGGAGCATCTGTTAAAATAAAAGCTGTACGTTTACTGTCTGTTTCAAAATTCATTTTCCCTAAATCGTAAATTGCTTCATTTAATGCTTCCGGAATATCTTGACCGCCTTTAATGACCGTATCACGCAAAAAATGTTCCAATTCATTGAAATTATTATTTAGAGGTTCAATTTTGGTAAGATATTCCTCTCCGTAATCTCGAAAAAGTATAAAACCAACGCGTAGATTTTTTACTTTCTTTTGTAATCTTCTTATTAATTCAGGAAATATATTAACAAAAATAGGAAATTCCTCTTTCATGGAAATTGTAGTATCAATAATGAAAACAACGTCATTCTTAGGGGAAACGGATACTTTAGATGTAATAAAATGAGTTAATATATCCGGAAGATTCTCGTTTTGTTGAATAATTCTGGTTTTACCGTTTATAACTCGTGATGAATACTTTATTAATTCGTTGCGATGTGTAGCTGAAGACATCGGCAATTCTAAAGTTATCCATTGATCCAGAAATGCTCCGGAATAATCGGAATAAGGTTTTTCAAACATTCTGACATTAATTTTTACTCCCGGTTGGATGATTATTTCACCTTCATACGACCATTTATAACCGTAAATAACTTTTTCCGGCATAAAAAAATGAAAAGCTTCTCCTAATGTTGGATGTTTTTGAGGCGTGGAATCTACTAAAAAAAATGCGTCATATTTTGTGTGTAGAACTTTGCCGTCAAGAATTCTTATTTCATCAGAATTAGCTTCATAGTAAATTTCAGTTCTGAGAGCATAATTATTTATTTTAGGATCGGAGAAGCGTTGACTTTCAGTCAATAATATTGAGTTTACTTCTTTAAGTTTACGAATATATAAATCGTAACCGGTATCACTTTTTTCAAATATAATATCTTTTTTGTCTAATACGGGATTGAAAGATTCGGCGAAGATTTTAGTTGGTAAAAACAAAAATATTGAAAGTACAAGAAAAAGATAACGCATTCTAAATCCTTTTAAAAAAAAAGAAAGATATGAATTATATCAATATCTTTCTTTCGATAATCTAAATAATAAAAATTAACGGTTCAATAAAATTAAATATCTTTTTCTGTTTCGACATAATCCTTGCGTTTTTTTTCTAAAATTTCTTCATCAATTTTTACTTCAAAATTCTTTCTGAGTTCTTCTGCAACTCTTCCCATTTCGTAAGTAATCTTTGATTGACGAAAATGTTCAGTTAATCCCTCTTTTATTTCTTCAAAATCAGGGATTTTAGAATCTGTTTTGTCTGTAACCAGAATCAGATGATAACCGAATTGGGTTTTTACAGGTTCAGTAATAACTCCGAGAGGTGCAGAAAAAGCAGCTTTCTCAAATTCCGGAACCATTTGACCTTTACCGAAATATCCAAGATTTCCTCCGTTTTCGCCGCTTGGACATTTTGAATATTTTTTTGCAGCTTCGGCAAAGTCCAGACCGTTAAGAATTTCTTCTCGTATTTCATTTGCTTTTTTTACATCCTTTGTATCAAATAAAATATGAGAAGCTTCGACTTGGACATCTTTTTTGAACATATTTTTATTTTCTTCGTAATATTTTTTTATTTGAGCTTCGTCTTCTTCCGTAACTTTGCCGAAGTGGGTGTCGATATAAGATTTAAGTAATAAATCATCAACGATTTTTTCATGCAAAGTTTCTTCAGTGTCACCTTCTTTTTTTATTACATCAATAAAATGTTCGTAGGATTTAAAATTTGCTTTTATTTTTGTCATAATATTTTCTACATCAGAATTTTTAATGGTTATGTTTTCAACTTTTGCTTGTTCTATCATTAATCGTGCATCAATCAGTTGATTTAAAATAGCATCAAATTGTACCTGTTTTAATTTTTGAACATTAAGTCTTGCACAAAAGTCATTACATGCCATAGAAAATTCTTTTTCAGATATTGTATATCCGTTTATTGTAATCATATCTAACTCCGTATCATAAAAATGAACGTTAATATAAAATATTCTTTTAAAATTATCCAGAGACCAAAAACTATTATAGAGTTAGGGCGGCTTTTAATATTTATAATTTTTTCTGTATTTAAATAAAAAAGCAAATGTTACTAAAAATGCTAAGAAGTCAGCAACGACCATTGAAAGCCAAATCCCGTTTAATTTCCAAATTAGCGGTAAAATTGAAATCGTTGCGATTTGAAATAATAATGTTCGCAAAAATGAAATTAGTGCAGATATTGCACCGTTATTTAATGCCGTGAAAAATGAGGATCCCCAAATATTTATTCCCATAAAAATGAATGTAAACATACAAATTCTGGCTCCGTGAAGTGTTAAATCCATTAATTCTTTATCATATCCGGCGAAAGCTTTAATTAAAATACGGGCAAAGATTAACCCGGTTATTGTCATTGCAAGTCCGGTGACCGTCATAATTGTAAGCCCTTTTTTAAACATATTTTTTAATTCACTAAAATTTTTTGCACCGTAGTTGTAGCTGACGATAGGTGAGCTGCCTATGGAATATCCCAGAAAGATAGTCATGAAAATAAATCCGGCATACATAATTATTCCGTATGCAGCAATTCCGTCATCTCCGATGATTTTCATAAGTTGAAAATTATAAAGGATTCCTACAATTGAAGCGGAAAGATTACTTACCATTTCGGAAGAACCGTTAGTACAAGTTTTAAAAAAAATCTTTGCATAAAATTTTGTTTTACAAAAGCGAAGTAAACTACTGTTCGGAAAAGCAAAATATATTAACGGAATAAGACCGCCGACACATTGTGCGATAATGGTAGCTGTTGCAGCTCCGACAATTTTCCATTTGAAGAGTACAATAAAGATAAAATCTAAAATTATGTTTGTTATACCGGCAGATATTGTAATTTTTAGATTAAGACCCGGTTTTTCTGCAGCAACAAAAAAGCTTTGAAACATTACTTGCAATATGTAAATCGGCATAAATGCAAAGAGAATTTTTCCGTAGATAACGGAATTTTCTAAAAGTTCATTAGTCGCACCTAATGTTTGTGCTATCGGACGAATGAAAAAAAATCCTAAAGTTGAAAGTATAACGGAAAGTATGATTGCACAGTAAATAAGCATAGAAAAATATTTATTTGCTTGTTCTCTTTGTCCTTTTCCGAGTGTCATTGAAATTATTGCACTTCCTCCGGAACCAATCATAAATCCGATTGTGCTTATCCCCATTATTACCGGCATTATAAGATTTACGGCAGCAAAAGGTATCTTTCCGACAAAATTTGAAATAAAGAAACCGTCGACGATTGTGTACATCGAAGTAAAAATCATCATCAATATTGAAGGAATAACAAATCTAAAAAGTTTTTTATAAGTAAAATGTGAAGATAGTTGAATATTCATTTTATGACTCAGTTATTTTTAAGTTCAAGGTGTGTAGATATATAATAAATAAGGCTGAAATTGTATATTTCTATTGCAATAAAAAAATGAATTGACGTAAGCATACATTATATGTACAAGTTAATGATTTAAATATTAAAGGAGAAAAAAATGAAACAAAAATCAATTATTGCATTTGTTTTTTTGACAATGTTGCTAATAACAAGTTGCGTTTCCGGACCGCAAACAAAGAAAAATCCGGGATTATATGATTGGTGCGGAAATGTAAAATATAAAAGTCCGTACGATTCACAAGTGGTAGAAAAAAATCTAAAAAATCAAATGGAAGGCTTAACGGCAGATTGGTATCAAAATGCTTCTTTTTATCACATTTGGGTAAAAGCTTTTGCCGATTCGAACGGAGACGGTTGCGGTGATATAAAAGGAATAACACAAAAACTTACTTATATAAAAGATTCTGTAGGTTGTGATGCAATTTGGCTTTCTCCGATATTTGATTGTGACGGAAAAAGTGTACGTCATCAAGATAATATGCACGGATATGACATCGTAAATTATTATGAAGTAAATCCACTTTTCGGAACAATGGCTGATGTGGAAGAACTTTTGCAGGAAGCTCATAAGGTTGGTATAAAAGTAATTTTCGATTTTGTTCCTAATCATACTTCCGCTAAAAATCAATGGTTTATTGATGCTGCGGAACGAAAAAACGGGAAAGAAAATTGGTACTTGTGGAATAAAGAGGCATTACCTTGGAATCCTATGGGAAATAAATTTACATGGCACAGAAACAGAAGCAGATATAAAGCAAATGATGTAGTGCCTTATTATTACGGTGCATTTTGGTCAGGAATGCCGGATTTGAACTTTAGAAATTATGAAGTTCGTGAAGAAATGAAGAATGTAATACGTTTTTGGTTAAATAAAGGTTTTGACGGAATCAGAGTAGATGCGGTACGTTATCTTTTGGAAACTCCGGAAGGCGTTATTGATACTAAAGAAACACATCAGTATTTTGCAGAAATGCGTGAAGTTTTAGATGAATATTCAAAATTCGGCAGTCATAAGTTTATGGTTTGTGAAGCTTGGATTACAGATGACAGAGAAAGAATGGATGCATATTTCGGTACAAAAGAAGCTCCGGAATTTCACATGGTATTTGATTTTGATGCGGGAATAAGTATTTACAATGCTTTAAATAATGGTTCAACATCAGTATTTATTGATGAATTAAAAATGGCTGCGGGAAAAACTTACGGAAGCTTCTTGAATAATCACGATTTGTACCAGAAACGCCCGGCTTCAGAATTTGCAGATATAGAACGTCAAAAACTTGCGGCTGCAACATTGTTGTTACGTCCGCAAATTCCTTTTGTTTATTTCGGTAATGAGTATGGACAAAAAAATCAGGATACAAGAGGCGATATGCAATATAGATATGCTCCTGATTGGAAAGAAATTGAAAGACAAACGGCGGATAATGAATCATTATTAGCGTATCATAAGCAGCTTTTATCTATAAGAGCACAGTATCCGGCATTAAGAACCGGGGATTTTTCTGTTATATCGTCAGTACCGGAAAATAAAACAGTAGGGGCTTATTTGCTTGAAAAAGACGGTGAACGTATTATTTGTGTTTTTAATTTTTCGGGAAATAATTATAGTACGGTAACGTTAAATCTCGAAGGTTTGCCGGTTACAGATTTACCGTGCAAAAAAATATTAGGAACTGATAAAACCGGTGCAGTTTTAAATGACGGAAAGATTATTTTGACAAATTTACCGGCTTACAGTGCTCAAGTTTATTTATTAACTCTATAATAAATGAAATAAATCAAGCCTTATGGTCTTTAAGGCTTGATTTATTAGGGTAGAGAAAATATAAAAAAAAATATAAAAAAAAAGTTGACACACAGAACGTTATAGTGTATAACGCAATCAAGTTGTTACGGCGACGTCGCCAAGCGGTAAGGCAGAGGTCTGCAAAATCTCTATCAGCGGTTCGATTCCGCTCGTCGCCTACAGAGTCGCCCGAGTGGTGGAATTGGTAGACACACAGGACTTAAAATCCTGCGATCTCAACAATCGTACCGGTTCAAGTCCGGTCTCGGGCAAAAACCCTAAAGCTAAGCTTTAGGGTTTTTTTTATGTCATAGACTTTCTTATTTTAAATAAATAATTTTATGTTATATATCCAAATATCTTTTTTATGAATGTGGTAGTGGAATATGAATATCTATAAAAGCTTGCTCGAAGAAAATATTGAGAAATCTCGTTTAGAAATCAGTCATTTGATTAAACGTTTTGGTTTAAAAACAGCGGTTAATGATGCTTCTTTTGGAATGGATCAAGGTGAAGTAATTGGTTTGTTGGGACCAAACGGAGCGGGTAAGACTACAATCTTTTATATGATTGTAGGATTTGTAACTCCGACGAGCGGACGAATTTTATTAGATAATTATGATATTACCAAAATGCAGATGTATAAGCGAGCAAGAGTCGGAATCAGTTATTTACCGCAAGAATCTTCTGTTTTTAGAAAGCTTACCGTAGAAGAAAATATCGATGCGGTTCTTGAAATGTTGAAAATTTCAAAGGAAGAAAAGCAACGTCGTAAAGATGAGGCGATAGAAGAGCTTAATATTCGCAGACTTGTAAAACAAAAGGCATATTCTTTGTCCGGAGGTGAGCGACGAAGAACTGAAATTGCTCGTGCATTGGTTCTTTATCCGAAGTTTTTATTAATGGATGAACCTTTTGCTGGGGTAGACCCGATAGCTGTTGCAGATATTCAGCAGATTATTCGTAAATTAAAAGAGCGTAATATAGGTGTTTTAATTACCGACCATAACGTTCGTGAAACTCTTTCTATTACAGACAGAGCGTATATTATCAATCTCGGTAATATCTTTAGAACGGGTAAACCTGATGATTTAGTTAATGACCCGGAAGTAAGACGTTTGTATTTAGGAGAAAACTTCTCTTTCTGATTTTCTATAGTGTGGAAACTTTTTATTTTTTATGGTATGTTCTCAACATATTTTTTTAATATAAGGATTTTAAAATGTTGAGTGACATCGAAATTTCTCAAAAAAATGAAATGAAACCGATTACTGAGGTTGCAGCATCAATAAATTTAAAAGCTGCAGATTTGGAATTATACGGTGATTATAAAGCAAAAGTTAAATATTCAAAATTAAAGGAAATTTTAAACAGTGACAAGAAAGGTAAATTGATTCTTGTTACAGCGATAACTCCGACTCCGGCTGGTGAAGGAAAATCTACAGTTTCAGTGGGATTGGGGGATGCACTTCATCATATAGGTAAAAATGTAGTTATTGCATTACGTGAGCCATCTTTGGGACCTTGTTTCGGAGTAAAAGGCGGAGCTACCGGAGGCGGTTATTCTCAAGTTGTGCCGATGGAAGATATCAATTTGCATTTTACCGGAGATATTCATGCTATTTCTATAGCAAATAACTTTCTTGCTTCCGTTATAGATAATCATATTCAACAGGGAAATGTATTGGGAATTGACCCTCGTCAAATCAGTTGGAAACGTTGTGTAGATTTAAATGACAGAGCATTGAGAAATATCGTTGTAGGACTCGGAACTACAGCAGACGGAACTCCTCGTCAAGACGGTTTTAATATCAGTGTAGCCAGTGAAATTATGGCAATTCTTTGTTTATCAAAAAGCATTAAAGAACTTAAAGAACGTATCGGAAATATTGTTGTCGGTCAAACTTATGACAAACGCAATGTTTTGGCAAAGGAATTGAAAGTAGAAGGTGCTATCGCTGCTATTTTAAAAGATGCGTTGAAACCTAATCTTGTACAAACATTAGAAAAAACTCCGGCATTTATTCATGGAGGACCTTTTGCAAATATTGCACACGGTTGTAACAGCTTAATGGCAACATTGTCAGCTTTAAGTCTCGGTGATTATGTTGTTACAGAAGCCGGATTCGGTGCAGATTTAGGTGCCGAAAAGTTTATGGATATCAAATGTAGAATGGGAAATATTAAACCGTCTGCAATTGTAATCGTAGCAACAGTAAGAGCGTTAAAAATGCATGGCGGAGTTCCTAAAGCGGAATTGGGAGCTGAAAACGTTGAGGCATTGACAAAAGGTTTTGAGAACTTAAAAACTCATATTGAAAATATCAAAAAATTCGGTGTTACTCCGGTAGTTGCAATTAATCATTTTGTTAATGATACAGATGCGGAAGTTTCTACATTGAAAAAATTAACAGAAGAACTTGGTGTGAAAGCTATAATTTCAAAAGGTTGGGCTGAGGGCGGAAAAGGTGTAACAGAACTTGCTGAAGAAGTAGTAAAAGTTTGTGAACAACCAAACGATTTTCACCAGCTTTATCCGTTAGAAATGCCGTTGGAAGAAAAAATTGAAACTATTGCAAAAAATATTTACCGAGCAAAAGCGGTTGATATTCAGCCCGCAGCGGCGAAAAAACTTAAAGCATTTGCAGATGCCGGATACGGTAATTTACCTGTTTGTATCGCAAAAACACAAAATTCTATTTCACACGAAAAAACATGGGTAGGTGCACCAAAAGATTATGTATTACCGATTAGAGAAGTAAGACTTTCTGCCGGTGCCGGATTTGTGGTAGCACTTGCAGGTGATATTATGACTATGCCGGGTTTACCTAAAGTACCGGCAGCCGAAGCAATCGATGTAGATGATGACGGCGTAATTTCCGGATTATTCTAAGTTTATTTAATAAAAGATGAAAAAACACCTCTGAATTGGCAAAAGTTCAATTTCAGAGGTGTTTTTTATTTACCTACAGTATTCTTGATAGGATATGGGCTGTTTCCTTTACAGGATAGTGACACTGTGCAAAACTGTGCAAAATTGTCTAAAACTATGTACCTATGCATTTATGTACAAAAATTGCAGTGCTTATAATAAAAAAGGTTGTCTTCAATGAAGCTTCAAAACTTCACAAAAACAGCCTTTGTATATAAAGACGATTAAACTACAGCTTCTCTATTTCCTCAACCGACAGCCCGGTAACTAATGCAATTTGGTCTTGTGGTAAACCTAAGTTTATTAGATTCTTTGCAGTTTCAACGGCTTTTTGATATACACCCAATGAAATGCCCTCACTACGACCTTCCTCACGTCCGATAGTTATACCACGTTCTTCACCGATTGCAATACCGTGTTTTTCACCGGCAGAAAAGCCGGAATCATAAGTATCTTGTTTCAACATTTCCCACGTCATATATTCTGCCCTCCATTCCTCATTGCCTTGAAC
>JBGUUT010000069.1:0-20554 GCA_045133795.1 Spirochaetota bacterium | reverse complement strand
AGCCAACAGCCAACAGCCAACAGCCAACAGCCAACAGCCAACAGCCAACAGCCAACAGCCAACAGCCAACAGCCAATATTCAATTTAGTTATATATACATTTTTAGTAAGAGCAGTCTTGGAATTCGAAGTGTTTTCTCACTTCATTTTGTGAGATCGCTCTTTTTTTATGTCTTTTTAGTGGTGTTTTTATAGGAGGTCATTTGAAATGAAAAAAATACTGCTTTTTATGTTTTTTGTGACATTTTCTCTTGTTGCAAAAAGTCCCAAAACGCCTGAATGGGTGACAGACAAGAATGCAGTTTATCCGGAGATAAAATATCTATCTCAAATCGGAACTGCTAAAGATAAAGAAAAATCTAAAACAGAGGCACTTGCTGCAATTTCAAGATATTTAAAAACTACCGTAGAAAGTCATCTTTCTACAACATTTACAGCAACAGACAATAAAGAAAATGTGTCGGTTGTTGATGAAACTAAAATTTCATCTGACATTGAACTTTTCGGAGTGCAATTTACCGAACCTTATTATATAAGGAAAGAAAAGAAATGGTGTTGTGTCGCTTTTATAGACAGAGCTCAGGCGTGGGTGCAATATCAACCGCAGATAGAGCAGGAAAAGATAAAATTCTATTCATTTTTTAATAAAACATCTGATAATCCCAATCTTTTAGAAAGAATTGATAATTATAAAGCTGCATGGAATGCCGGACGTGATTTTATGGAAGTGTTGTCGTTTGGACGAATTCTCAATCCGACAGAAGAGCAAAAATATAAAGCCGACAGAGAAAATATTGCGTTGATTCCGCAGCTACTTTCCGCAACTATAAATGAAAGCCCTCTTTATATTGAAATTTCATCAGATTATGAAAATCTTATAAAAAATGCAGTAAGCCAACAGCTTTCAGATTACGGTTTTCCTCTTGTAAATCAAAAATCGTCGGCGTTGTATACTGTAAGAGTGGAAGTAAATACAGACCTTGCCTACTCGGATGAGATTTATTCTTTTAATCCGGAATTATCTCTTACTGTTTTATGGAAAGAAACTAAATCAATGTTCAAATATTCATGCAGAAGCAAAAAAGTTGCGGCGTATCATGAGAGTAAGGTTTTAAAAAATGGGTTATCTCAATTAGCGAATGATATTAATCAAAATCTCAAGAATGAACTTAGTAAATCTTTTAATTTTTAAATAAATATTTTTATAAGGAGTAAGAAAATGAAAAGATTTTTTAAAGGTGCAATGTTAGCATTGGCTACTGTCAGCATTATGGCAAGTTGTGTTTCAAAACCGGAAACAAAAACTGAAAATGTAGAAGAAGTGGCTGATAAAATGGTTGTAGCTGACTGGGCAAACAGAGGTATGGGTGAAGACGCACAGCCTGCATGGTTGAAAGCTATGATTAGAGGAAACTCCGGAGCATTTAAAGAAGCATTCGGAATAGACCCAAACCGTATCGTAAAACCAAGTCGTGCAACAGGTAAAACAGAGGCAACTGCACAGGCATTTTCAAGAGCCGGATTTGCGTATTCTCAGGCTGCCGAACTTCAACAAAAAGTAATCGGACGTGTAGGACAAGGTCTTAACGATGTAGGTCAATTGGAAGCTGTATACATGGCTGCAAGTGAAACAAAAGCAGAAATGAGCGGATTGAGAGAAGAAACTACATTCTGGCAGAAAGTACGTGTAAAAAATGCAGAAAACGGAAAAGTGACAGAAGAATACGTTTACTATACAATCTATTCAATGGATAAAGAAACTTGGGATAATATCTGTAAGAAATATTTGATGGATATTATGGGCGATGCAAGTCTTCAAACTGAAACTCAGAAGAAAATCGGTGAGCTTTTCAGTGAAATCAAAGAAGATTCTGATAAAAAAGATTTAGAAAAAGCTGAAGCTGAACGCAAAGCTTATGAAGCTCAGTTGGCAAGAATTGATTTGGAAAAAACAAAAGTTCAAGCATCTGTAGAAAAATCAGAAGCTGAAGCTCAAACTGCACAAGCTGTAGCAAGAGCTTTAGAATTAGAAGCAATGTTGAAATAATTTAATTTGCAATAAAATACAAAGCTCCCCGATTCTGTTTGAATTGGGGGGCTGTTTTTTTAGATTAACCGGAGTATAAAATGAAAAAAATAATACTGACATTAGTAAGTATATTTATGGTAACAGCCCTTTTTTCACAGGAAAGAGTGAAAAATTTGGTAGTGATTTCTGATTCGAAAAACCTCACCGCCGGAGAAAATGCGTATTTACCGGATAGTGTAAGAGATAAATTGGAGTCGAATTTTCAAACTTATACAAGTTATGAAATGATAAGTTCTAATGAGGCTTCAATAAAAAAATTACAGAGAAAATCAGAAACCGCCGGTTTTGATGAAGAAACAGCAATTGAAGTCGGAAAATTGACAAGTGCAAGTCATGCAATATTTTTGGTTGTGGTAAAGGTCGGCAAAAATTATTCGGTAACAGCAGAATTTGCGAATTTGACTACCGGAAAATCTATCGCCAAAAAAATGGTAAGCGGAATCTCAAGAGCGGAAGAACTTTTCAGTACTGCCGGCTGTGCGGTAGATGAAATTACTATAGATTTGTGTGATCAGCTTGGTATTCCTCTTTCTAATACTCAAAAGTTTATGTTGAAATATGGAAATGCCAGTTATTCCGATAAAGAAAAATTGGAAATGTTTAACCAAGAGATAACTAATTATAATAAGCAAATTGCAACAATAAACAAAGAAATTGCAGCATTGTCAAAAAATACGGATTTGAGTGCAACAGCAAAAAAAGCAAAATTGGAATCCGAAAGAGCTTTGATGGAAGAAAAACGTAAAGTAGCAGAAGCTAATAAAGTAAGACTTGCAGAAATAGAAAAAGCTAAAGCGGAAGATTTAATAGCTAATAATGAACGTTCAGAAGAACAAAAAAAGAAGATTTTAAATGTAGCAAAAGAAGTAAATGATAAAGCTGCTAAATTGCGAAAAATGAAGATGGATAACCAAACAGCATTGGGAATGCAGCGTGTAATAGAATTGAAAAAAGCGACGCTTATTGATATTCGTGAAAATGTGAAGAAAGAGCAAAGGACTATCGAAAAACTTTATATAAAAGAATACGATTTGAAAATCGAGGATGTAAATAAAAAACCGTGGAGAAAGGCTGAATTATCCGGCGGTCAACCTATTGAAAGTGCCATAAGAGAACGGGAACTAAAAGTTGCTGATTTGAGAATAGAACGTGATGTAAAAATACGAGAAGAACAAAATCGTATTGAAAATGCGACAGAGCAAAGTCAGAAAGAAATATTTAATGAGATATTGACAGATTTGGAAGATCTGGAAGAAAAGACATTTTATGCAAATACGTTAAACGGCAATTTATTTGTATCTATAGATGAATTCGACGGTAATAAAAGAAGTTGGGATATGAGATATTCCGTATTATGTGACGGCGTAGAATTGTATTTCGGAGAGGGAGAAATAAAATATTCAGATTTAGAAAGAATCAGACCGTCCGGAATGAGTTATCTGGATGCGGTAGATATGTATGACAGTTTGTTTAAATGTAATGAGCCGGTATTAACTTTTGATATTGCATATAAAGTAAAATCAATAAAACATGAAATTTCGACTTATGAATATGAATTTGGTGCATTAAAAGCTTTTGATACAACAAAAATAGAAACAACTAAAGATTTAGCTTTGTCCGGAGCTAATTTTGTTTGTGCCTATAACATGGATACTTACGGAAAGATTAAAAGATTAAAACAAATGTCTCCAGGGTATGACGTCAGAACAGAACAAGACATGCAGGTAGTAAGAGAAAACGAAAGAAAAGTTCGTGAAGAGAAAGAAAAAGAAGTTGAAGCAGAAGAAAAAAATCAAATGAAAAAAGAACTTGCAAATAAGTTCAAAGAAAGTAATGTTTTCTTTTTCGGTGTCGGCGGTTCTTTTGCATTTGGATATCAATTATCATATTTTGAATTTAAAAATAAGAATCAAAATTATACCAGCAGTTCATCCAGAGGATGTTGGATGATGGGTGGTACAGGTGAATTAGATATAGGTAAAATGTTTCAAACAGTTGGATATGGTGTAAAAATACATTTTGGTTTTTTAGGCGATTTATCAAATAAGGTTGAATCTTATTATTTACCGATAACTTTACAATGTTATATTGAAAAGCATTTTACTAATTTTCTATCTACAGCAGGATTTGTACTTCGCCCGCAAGCTTCAATCGGTATCGGTGGAGGTGGTGCTTGGGGAAGCAGTGTTGAGCTGGACGGTTCAAAATATTCTTTCAAAGTTCCGGCTGGTTTTGTATTGACCGGAAGCGGCGGAATATATTTTGATTTTTATATTTCAAAACAATTTGCTTTTTATGTAGGACCGGCAATGACCGTTTCTGCAATTTTCTTATCAGAAGATATTGATAGCGGTTATTCTACCAAGGATTCTATATGGGATGTAAAAGGTTTGTTTCAACCGTCATTTAATATTGGTATAAGATATGCAAATATTAAATAAAATTATTTGTTATCCCTAACCTTATAAGAACTGTAGATTTATGGTAATTGTGACAGACTTAAATTTTTAAATGAAATTGTGGTCTGTCACTTTTGTATAATCAAGGAGATAATGATGAAAGGAATGGGAATCATAAGTGTATTGTTGATAATAGCTTTTTGTTTTAGCTGCGATTTTGAAATTAAAAATGAGAACGGGCCGGTTTCTAATATTTCCGGTTCGAATAGTTCGGGGAACTCTTCAAATACCGGAGATTATGATTACGATTACGATAATACAACAAGTGATGATAAAATTACTGCTGCAAATGCAGCAAGTGTGATTTCTGGATTATCCTCAGGAACTCATACAGTAAAAGTAACAGGTGCGATTGATGAAAATAGAATATATAGAATTAGAGGTGCATTAGATAATACCAGTGCTAAGGTAAATCTTGATTTAGGTGAAACTACGGGATTGACATCAATCGGTTATCAGGCTTTTTATGGTTGTGACAATTTAGTTGGTATAGTAATCCCGGACAGCGTGACTAAAATCGGCAGTGAAGCTTTTTATAACTGTTACAACTTATCAAGTGTGACAATCGGTAGCGGTGTGTTTTCTATCGGAAGTTCTGCGTTCTATCTTTCAGGTTTAACAAGTGCGATTTTTAAAGATACAACTACTTGGTATTACGAACCGGGCGGATATTTTAGTGAGCAAGAAATAGATGTGACAAGTACCACAGTAGCCGCAAATTATTTGAAAGATATTGTGGGGGTATCTGATTGGTATAAAAAATAATTTATTTTATAAAGGGCGGATTATTCCGCCTTTTTTTGAAATAATGCACAACCCTTATACATTGCAAAATTGCACAACCCTTGTGCATTTTGCTTTGCACCACCTTGTTACATTGCCGATGCAACACCCTGTTACATCGTGATGTACAACACTGTTACATCGGGATAATGCACCACCTTGTTACATCGTGATGTAACACCCTTGTACATCGTGATGCACCACACTGTTACATCGTGATGTACAACCCTTGTACATCGTAATGCACAACCCTTGTGCATTATAAAAATGTACAACACTGTTACATTGTAAAAATGCACACCCTTTGTGCATTGAAATGATTATTTACCGGGGAAGAATAATGGACAGTCCTTAATTTCATTTCGGTATTTAGGTCTGTCCATTAGTTTAATTTAGCTTTCAAGTCTAAGTTTACAAAGGTTTGTAAAACTATTTTACCGTCATTCTGAAAACACCGTCCCATTTTTGCGGTAACGGATTTTGGCGGAAGTGTTTAATTCGTTCTAAGAAAATGCGAGCCGGTTCGTCATCGAATTCGTTTACGCAAATTTGAAAATGAGCTTCAGCATTATCCCATTTTTGTTTTCTGTAGAATGCAAGTCCCTTTTCAAATTCTTCTTTCAAAATCATCAATTTTGCAGCAGCTTTATCTTTTTCTTGCAGAATTTCATAAATTCTTACAGGTTCTGTTTTACCTTTGACAGTTATAAAATCGAGTTCACGACATATGAAAGTATCGTTTAATCTGCTGTAAACGGCTTCGCTTATAATGGATTTTGAACCATACGCTTTATTTGCACCTTCAAGACGTGCGGCAAGATTTACCGTATCACCGATGGAAGTAAAATCCATTCTGTTTTTTGCACCGACAGAACCGAATACGACTTTACCGGTATTAATACCGATTCCTATTGAGATTACAGGTTTTCCTTCTTTCAGGCGTTTTTCTCGCTCTTGTATCATAACTTCGCGAATTTGCATTGCTGCACGGCAGGCATTTTGTTCTTTTTTCGGGCCGGAGAAGAACGCCATCATTTCGTCTCCTACAAATTTATCAATATCGCCATTGTTGTTTAAAATAATTTGCGTTTCCAAATCCAGATAATGATTTAAAACAGATACAACATCTTTTGGATTTAAACCTTCGCATAAGGTCGTAAAACCTCGGATATCAGTAAATAAGAAAGTTAATTCTCTGGTTGTAGAACGGGCAGCCTGAGAGTTTTTTTCTGCATTTCGTAAAGTAGATACTGAGATGTACGGAACGATACCGCGAATTATTGAAACCATATTACCAATTTCTTTTGATAAATCTCGAATCTCGTCTTTTGTTTTGATGGAATCTTCAAATGTAAGACTTTCCGGGCTGATTCTGGAGTCTTTTCCGGAAATCATTTTTGATAATGATTCAGAAGTGTTGCGAACATTCATTCGTAAAATTAATAACGGAATTACAATGTAGTCGGCAACTAAAAATGCCAAGATAATTGACAGGTATAAAAATATAGCCATTAACGTAAATACGGTAACTTGTGTTTGAAAATACGGTCGCATAAGTACATCTTCACGATATGTAACAACTGAAAATCCTCTGAAGCGTTCACGTCCGCTGGTATCGGTCATTGTTACCGGGCAAATATATTTACACGTTCCGTTTTCTTTATTAAATACCGGAGTAGAACCGCTTTCACGTTTATAATGGTCAAAATATTTTCTGGCATTTTCGGGAGATAATATTTTTTCATCTTGCGGAATTGTTGATACTCTGGCAGTAGTGTAAGACAAACGATAACTCGGAAAAACCGTAGTTGAAGAAATATCTTTTGTAAAAATAACAGGGCGAATTTCTGAAAAAATATCTATTCTGACAAAAGGGAAGTAAGTTCTTTTGTTTGTTTGTTCCTGTGATTCAAAAAAGTCTAATACAGGTTGATTACTTCCGCCGCCGGAACGATATACAGCTGCAGCTTGTTCGGCTTGTGTACGTCCCGCATCGCCTATAGATTCCATCATTAATTGATGATATCGAGATAAAAGTCCGAACCCTAATAAAAACAGAATACATAATATTACACTCAAAAATAAAGCAATAACTTTTGCTCGCAGATGTGTTCTGTGGCGTAGGCGTTTATTTTCTTCATTGAGCTCTTTTTGTCGTAAAATGCTTGTATTGCGTTTTGTATTATCTAAAACCAGAGATTTTGAACGTTCTTTTTCTTTGGCTTTTTCCATGCTGTTTTTGCGACGTTGTTCTTTTAATGCAGTATTGTATGATTCTCTGAAATCTCGGTAAATTTTATATTCCGGATTGCTGCCGCGAATATTTCTGATTATGCAAATACTTAATGCAATGTGGATAATAACAGCAGTGGCATTTGTGAATATTGCCGGAATAGGGAATTCCAAAAACCAATTTAAAGTATTGGCAGAATTAAGAAAACATATAATGCTGCAATACAACATAACGGAAACAGTTGTTGCGGCTAATAAAAGGAGTGTTCTTTTTTTTCTGAAAGAATCTAAAAAAACGGCGATTAAAAATAAAATTGCCGTAATAGGAATCAGATACGCAGAAAATAAAGAATAACGTAAAAAGTAAATATGAAAGTATTTTCTTGCATTAAAAGGTAACGAGAACGGATATAAAATTTCCAGTTGTCCTTCTACAAGTTGCGGATAAGGTCCGCATCCTAAAGGTAAAATAAACCAGCATATACAAAAGGCTGCAAATAAAAAATACCAAATATTCTTTAAATATTTTGTAGGTGTATTTGCTTTGATTTCATCCATAATTTTTCCCCGCCTGAAAACTTATAAAATACAATAAAGATTTATATGCCGATTTATAACAATTAGAAAATATATGCAATTACTTTTAAATATATTTTTTTTAATGAAATGAGAAATACATAAAAAAGCCCGATATCTTCCGAGAATTCGGATATCGGGCTTTTGCAGTATTAAAAAAAATTAGAGAATGTATTTTGAAAGGTCGTTGTTTTCTACGATTACTTTCAATGTTTTATTCACCGTTTCTTTATCAATAACAATTTTTTGTCCTGAAAGTTCCGGGGCATTAAAGCTTATGTCTTCAATCAACTTTTCAATGATTGTATGTAGACGTCTGGCTCCGATGTTTTCCATGTTTTCATTAACATTGAATGCATATTCTGCAATTTCGGCAATAGCTTCGTCATTGAAAGAAAGTTCCACTCCTTCTGTTTTTAACAATTCCGTATATTGCAATAACAAGGCATTCTTAGGTTTAGTAAGAATTTCGATAAAATCATCTTTTGTAAGACTTTTTAATTCTACACGAATCGGGAAACGTCCCTGTAATTCAGGAATTAAATCTGCCGGTTTACTCATGTGGAATGCTCCGGAGGCAATAAATAAAATATGGTCAGTTTTTACCGGACCGTATTTTGTATTTATTTGAGAACCTTCTACTATCGGCAATAAATCACGCTGTACTCCGTCTCTTGAAACTTCGGCACCGCTGGAATTCTTAGATTTTATTGCAATTTTATCAATTTCATCGATAAAAACAATTCCGTCATTTTCTGTACGTCTGATTGCTTCATCAACGACTTTGTCCATATCAAGAAGTTTTTCGATTTCTTCATTTAATAGAAGTTCTTTTGCTGTTTTAACTGAAACTTTTTTTCTTTTTTGCTTTTGTCCGCCAAACATTCCGCTTAGGTCGGCAAGGTTTATTCCCATGCCTTCAAATCCGGCACCGGAGAACATTTCTACTGCCGGTGAAGCATTTGACATTACCGTAATTTCAACTTCTTTATCATCAAGTTCACCGGCTCTTAATAATTCACGAAACTTTTCTTTTGTAGATTTACGGTCTTCATTTTCTGCAAATTCTTTAGAGTCAGAACCCGGTAAAAGAGATTTCAGCAATTGGTTTTCTGCTCTTAATTGTGCTTCATCTAATACTGATGAACGCATTTCTTTTTTTACAAGGTTTATAGAGCATGTAAGTAAATCTCTGATAATACTTTCTACGTCACGACCGACATAACCGACTTCGGTATATTTTGTCGCTTCTACTTTTACAAAAGGTGCATTACATAATTTTGCAAGGCGACGTGCAAGTTCTGTTTTTCCTACACCAGTAGGCCCAATCATGATTATATTTTTCGGAGCAATTTCTTCACGTAATTCATCCGGAACCATTTTTCTTCTGTATCTGTTACGTAATGCAATTGCAACAGCTTTTTTTGCATCGTTTTGACCGATTACATATTTATCAAGTTCCGTAACTATAACTTTTGGTGTCAATGCGTTTTTATCTTCAATTAAAGTCATTTTACTTCCTCTACCATAATGGATTTGTTTGTATATATACAAATGTCAGACGCTATTTGTAAAGCTCGTTCGGCAATTTCTCTTGCAGAAAGGTCTGAAGCGTCCAGGTAAGCTTTTGCAGCAGATAAAGCGTAATTTCCGCCGCTTCCGATTGCGGTAACATCACAATCCGGTTCTACTACGTCGCCGCTTCCGGAAACAATTAAGATAGTTTTTTTATCTGCAATTAATAGCATTGCTTCTAATTTACGTAACATTTTATCTGTACGCCATTCTTTTGCTAATTCTACGGAAGCTCGTACTATATCGCCTCTGTATTCATTTACTTTGCTTTCAAATTTATCAAATAAATTGAATGCATCGGCAGTACTTCCGGCAAATCCGATAAGGATACTGTTATTGTAGATACGACGAATTTTTTTAGCATTACCTTTCATTACCGTATTACCGAGAGTTACTTGCCCGTCGGCTGCCATGGCAATTTCACCGTTTCTTCGTACAGCACATACGGTTGTTGATCTCCATTTTTGTTTATCCATAAGATTCTCCTTGTAGGAATTTTTATAATTGTATGTATTAAAAAAAATAATTTCGTGATAATCGGATTTAATCTAATAAAAAAGTTTAACAAAGTAAAACTATTTCTGTCTTTTTTATCCGTGGGGATGAAATGTCTTGTGTACGTCTTTGAGTTCTTCTAAGGTCAAGTGTGTATATATTTGAGTTGTAGAAAGATTAGAATGTCCCAAAAGTGTTTGAACTGTTTTAATATCCGCTCCGTTTTGCAGTAAATAAGTGGCAAAAGAATGGCGTAAAGTGTGTGGTGAAATATTTTTATGAATTGCCGTAGTGATTAAGCGTTGGTTTAAAATATTTCTGATACTTCTGTCGCTTAATCTTGTTCCTCTGTTATTTAAAAGAAGTGCACTTTCTGTTGATGACGGTTTAAAGTCACTTCTTACGGAAAGATAATCATTTAATGTCTTTTCACATTGTTTGTGAAACAAAACAATACGTTCTTTATTTCCTTTTCCGGTAATACGAATTTCACGCATTTTTAAAGAGATATCTGAAAGATTTATTGATACAAGCTCGGCTACACGTAAACCGGTGGCAAAAAGCAATTCTATTATCAGTTTATCTCTGTAATCTTGGCTTGTTGTACATTCAAAATCAGCTAATTCTTTAATTTCTTTTTCAAATAAGAATGAAGGTAAATATTCCGGTTTTTTTTGCGATTCGATTTCTAAAATCCCGGCAGTATCCTTGTAACCGTTTCGACATAGAAAACGGATATAACTTTTTATACCGGACAAAATGCGATTAATTGATGTTTTACTTAATTTTTTATGGTTGCATTCAGCTAAAAAAGCTCGAATATTGGAGCGTTCCAGTTTTTCAACGGAAAGGTTTTCCGCTTGTAGAAAATCAAGAAACATACTTACATCTCGTACGTACGCAGTTACAGATTTTTCAGATAAACCTTTTTGAGCTTGTAAGTATGTTATAAAAGGTTCCAATAATTCTTTTTTATTCATTAGAATATTCTTCTAATAATTTATAGCCGCAATCTTTTTCATCGACACAAACTTTATAATTACCGTGAACTTTGTCATTTTTCTCAATTAAGAATTTACCGCATTTAGGACATTTTTGTTCTAAAGGTTTACTCCATACAACAAAGTCACATTCCGGATAGTTTGTACAACCGTAAAATTCTTTACCTCTCGGACCTTTTTTTCTCGGAATGATTTTTCCGTTACATCCGTCTACCGGACAATTGGCAAGAGGAATTGTTTTTGCATTTCGGCAATCCGGAAAGTTTGTACACGCAAGGAAGAAACCGTATTTCCCCAATTTTTTTACCATTTTGGAATTACATTTATCGCAGATTTCATCGGTTTCTTCATCGAAAACTTTTTTATGGTCTTCAAGATTTTTCGATGCTTCTTCTAAGCTTAATTTGAAAGGTTCATAAAAATCATGAAGCATTATTTGATGATTGAATTTTCCGTTTGCGATTTCATCCAATTGATTTTCTAATTTTGCGGTGAAATCAATATTTACTATATTAGAAAATGAAGTGACAATTATGTCATTTACAAGTTTTCCTAATTGTGTCGGCGTTATTTGCTTTGCCTTTTTTACAACATAATATCTGTCTAATAAGGTTGAAATAATCGGAGCGTATGTTGACGGTCGTCCGATTCCGTTTTCTTCAAGAAATTTGATAATTGAAGCATCGGTAAAACGAGGTTGCGGTTGTGTAAAATGTTGTTCCGCAATTAAATCTTTTTTTTGTAATTCCTCGTTTTCCTTTAATGCAGGAATTTTTATACTTTTTGCTTCTTTTGATTTCAAGAAATCTAAACAGACATTAAAACCTTTAAAAGTCATTTTTGAACTTGTAATACGGAAAGTATATTTTCCGTTTTGTATATTTATAGATTCAGATAAATATTCAGCAGGTTTCATTTGTGAAGCAACAAATCTTTCCCAAATAATAGAATAAAGCTTAAATTGTTCTGCATTAAGGTATTTTTTCATACTCTCCGGAGTTCTGTTTACGGAAGTAGGACGGATAGCTTCGTGTGCATCCTGAGCACCTGTTTTCTTGGTATAAAGAACCGGACTTTCCGGAAGATATTCCGGAGGAAAGTTTTTGGAAATATATTCTCTTGCTTCTGCAAGTCCTACTTCGGATATTCTTGTCGAATCTGTTCTCATGTAAGTAATTAATCCGACTGTTTCACGACCGATATCAATACCTTCATAAAGTTGTTGAGCAATACTCATAGTTTTTTTAGATGAAAAATTAAGACGATTTGCTGCAACTTGCTGGAGTTTTGAGGTAATAAAAGGCGGTTGCGGATTTAGAGCTTTGGTACTTTTGTTGATATCTGTGACAATAAAATTTCCCTGTTCAAGCTCTTTTTTTATATTTTCAACTTCTTCGTTATTACGAATTGTAGGTTTTTCATCGTTAATTTTAATTAGCTCGGCTGCGAGTTCTTTCTTTTCTTTCTCAAATATTGCGTTGAATGTCCAATATTCTTGAGGTATGAAATTTTGTATTTCTTCTTCACGTTGACAAATTGCTTTCAGTGCAACTGATTGTACACGGCCGGCAGATAAGCCGTTTTTAACTTTTACCCAGAGAATCGGAGAAATTTTATAACCGATTAATCTGTCCAATATTCTACGTGCTTCTTGAGCTTCAACTTTTGCAACATCAATATTTTGAGGGGCTTTTACAGAGGCAATAATGGCATTTTTGGTAATTTCATTAAATACGATTCTTTTAATAGGCAATTCCGGAAATCGTTTGTTTAATGCGTCGTAAATGTGAAATGCAATGGCTTCTCCTTCTCGGTCGTTATCACTTGCCAGAAGGACGGTTTTTGCATTTGCAGCAAACTTTTTTAAATCAGTCAGAATTTTACCTTTTCCGCGAACGGTAATATATTCCGGTTTGAAATTGTTATCTATATCAATTCCTATTCTGGATTTAGGTAAATCGATAATGTGTCCCATTGAAGCCGTAACTTTATATTCAGAACCTAAATATTTATTTATTGTTTTGGCTTTTGCCGGAGACTCAACAATAACCAGCGTGTATTTCTTTGGTGTGGTTTCATGTTTCTGATTTTTTTCTTTTGCCATAGTGTTCCTCTATTATCCAATTAAAGAATGAAACTCTCAGAAATATACATGAAATATTTTTAAATACAAGAAAAAAATCTATTCCTAATTAATAAGGAAAAAAATTACTCGGTTGTATTTTCTAAATCGTCGCTGAAAAGGATTTCTTCACATTTTTTTTCTGCTTCATTCTTTGTGATGTAAATATCAATATAAGAACCAAAAATCCATCCGTAAAGTCCATTGTATCGAACGTAGTACCAATAGTCATTTTTTCCGTCGAATAAAAATGTAGAGTTGGATTGTTTTATTAATTCTAAAATAGAACCTTGTGTAATGTATTTTAAAACTTCGGAATTTTCTTCCGGTTTAGCTCTGAGTTTTATATTTGTATAGCGTGATACTCCCCACAAATTGAGATTTCGCGGATGAACTGTTGCAGGTAGAGGGATGTTTATATTGGTTACTTCTTTTTCTTCTTTTGTACATGAGATTATAAGTGAAAATAAAAAGCAGATTATTAAATATTTTTTCATATCAGAGCCTTATATAAAAATACACTTGTCTCAGTTTCCTTTTGACAAGTGTATTTTCTATTTTTTTGGAAATTAAAGAAAATCTTTAATTTTAAAAAGTTTTTTTATTGTTCTTTTTTTAAATTAGAACAAGTTGAAGAAACTTTTCTTTCCTAAGTATTTTGCGTTAGAACCTAATTCTTCTTCGATTCTTAACAACTGATTGTATTTTGCAACACGGTCAGTTCTAGAAGCAGAACCAGTTTTGATTTGTGCTGTATTTAAAGCAACACACAAGTCAGCAATTGTAGTATCTTCTGTTTCACCAGATCTGTGAGAAACGATACTTGTCATTTTTGATCTTGTAGCTAAGTTGATAGCTTCGATAGTTTCAGTTAATGTACCGATTTGGTTAAGTTTGATAAGGATAGCATTAGCTGATTTGTTTTCGATACCTTTAGCCAATCTTTTTGGATTAGTAACGAACAAGTCATCACCAACTAATTGAACTTTAGAACCTAAGCTGGCGTTCAATTTAGCCCAACCTTCCCAATCGTTTTCGTCAAGACCGTCTTCGATAGAGATGATAGGATATTTGTTTACCCAGTTAGTATAGAATTCAATCATGTCGTCAGCAGAGAAAAGTTTGTCCGGGTTAGATTTCCAGAATTTATAACCTTTTCTGTCACCTTCGTTGAACAATTCACTTGAAGCAACGTCAAGAGCTAACATGAAATCTCCGTCGATTCCTGCTTTAAAACCAGCTTTGTTGATAGCTTCAAGGATGTATTCTACAGCTTCTTCGTTTTCTACGTTTGGAGCGAAACCACCTTCGTCACCAACTGATGTAGCCAAACCTTTAGCTTTTAAGATTGATTTCAAAGAATGGAATACTTCAGCTGTATATCTTAAAGCTTCTTTGAAAGAAGGAGCACCAACTGGCATTACCATAAATTCTTGGAAGTCAACTTTGTTATCTGCGTGTTTTCCACCGTTTAAGATGTTTGCCATAGGTACAGGAAGAGTGTTTGCAAGAGGTCCGCCTAAGTATGTATAAAGTGGAAGACCAACTGAATTTGCAGCAGCTTTTGCAGTTGCAAGACTCACACCTAAAATTGCATTAGCACCGAATTTACCTTTGTTTTCTGTTCCGTCAAGTTCAATCATTCTTTTATCGATAGTAGCTTGATCTAAAGCATCGTAACCTTCAAGTTCCGGAGCAATATCATCATTTACATGAGCAACAGCTTGTGCTACACCTTTTCCTAAGTATCTTGATTTATCTCCGTCTCTTAATTCTACAGCTTCCCATTCTCCTGTTGAAGCACCAGATGGAACTGCAGCTCTACCGAAAGAACCGTCTTCCAAAGTAACGTCTACTTCTACTGTTGGGTTCCCTCTACTATCAAGGATTTCTCTTGCTTTGATGTCAATGATATCCATAATTTAAAACTCCTTTAATTTTTTGTAATAGAAAAGTTCATTATAGAAAAATGTGACTTTTCTTTTGAAATATTAAGGAAAGACTATATTTTTTAAGACCTCTTTTGTCAAGATATATTGTGATTTGATTTACAATAAAAAACATAAAGCGGTATAAAAAATACTCTTTGATACATAAAGCGAAAGTTACGTGGTAAAAAATTGGGCAATTGCACCTACGCCGATAGGAATTAAAAGATTGTCATAGTCTCCTGTAGGGAAAATTTCGATTATCGAGGCACATAATGCAAGTGTTAATGCTTGGGGCAGACTTAATCCGCATGTGCAGTAAACTAACGCCAAAATGGAAAAACAACCGATTGAGCCGCTGAATGTTTTTCCGAAAGTGAACGGGATTTTTGGTCCTTGGATAGCTTTACCGATTAAACTTGCAACTCCGTCTCCGAATGATAATGCGAAAACGGCGATAGTGGCTGTTCTGTATTCAAAAAGAGTAAACGCCATGAAAATCCCGGCACATAAAGTGATAGGTCCGAGAACAATTTTTCCGTTATCACGAGTTCTGGAAGCCAATACGGTGACTTTTGATATTAACGGAATATGAATGTTGTTTTGACGCAGAACTTCGGAAGCAAGGTAAAAAATGCTCATTAATAATAGTCCGATTAATACTGCTTGAGGATTTATATAATAAAAAAACGGAACAAAAGAAGACATTATATGGATTGTTTTTCTAAAGACTTCTTTTTTCAGCATATATGATATGTTAAAAAAAATTCGAGGGAAAAGAGTTTTTCGAAAAATCATTGTTAAAAAAAATACTCCTCAATTTTTTTGTTTCTACAATTCTTAGTAAAAATTGAATAGAATTGAAAATCTTGCCTAGTTTTACAAAAAAAATAATATAAATCAATTATAAAAGCTATAAAATAAGAAATAAAGATGGATATAATTATTAATTATAGCTTTTTTTGATTGATTTATATTGCAAATTCTAATAATCTAATTTTTATTTTTTATAAAATTAACCGACATCAAAAGAATAAGTGTTTTGAAGTTCCGAAGGGAGGATGTTTTTTTGATTTCTGAAAAAATAGATTTAATAAACCTTACCTATGATATGGTTTTTGTCATTGATAAGAGCGGAAAAATTCAATTTGCCAATTTGGCGGCAGAGCAAAATTTGTTCTATTCACAAGAAGAATTTTTAAAAATGAACATTAGTGATATAATGTTTGAAGCTGAAAAGTTTGTTGAAATCTTAGATCGTATTATTATGTTGTCAGAACGTGAGAATACGGCCGATGTAAGTTTGGAACAAGGAAATATTGCAGATATAAAAGAAAGTATGGGTTTTCAGGATTTGGTTCTTATAAGTAAAGATACGTTTCTGAAAATTATGATGGTAAACTTTCAGGCAAGAAAATTGACTGACGGCGGCGAAGAGTATTTCTTGTTAATTTTGCGTGATATTACAAAACGTAAATTTTTTGAGCAGGAGCTTTTTAAAATTACGGAAAACCTGGAACGCTTGGTTGAAGAAAAAACACAAGAATTGCAAAAACAAAACGAAGTCTTAGAACAGCTTGCAACACGTGACGTGTTGACGAACTTATTAAATATCAGAAAATTCAGAGAAATTTTAACATCACAGATTGAGAATTATAATAGGAAAGAAAATCGAGATACCGGAAAGTACCTTTCTGTAATGATGATAGATGCGGATCATTTTAAATATTATAATGATACATTCGGTCATCAAATCGGTGATGAGGTAATTAAAGGGATAGGGCGATTACTTACTTCGTCTGTAAAACGAACGGATTTTGTTGCACGTTACGGCGGTGATGAGTTTATTATTTTGTTTCCGGAAATTACTTATGATGAAAGTATTCAAGCTTGTTTGCGTGTAAAAAATGCCGTTACCGAACAATTAAGAATCAAAGAGGTAATTCGTGAAATTTTAGGAATTGAAAATGTGGAAATTCCTAAAGAGCATGAAATTACTTTGAGTATAGGTTTATCACGTTATAAAACTGGCGTAACAATGGATGATTTGATAAATCAAGCGGATACGGCTCTTTATGCTTCGAAAGAAGGTGGACGAAATTGTATCCATGTAATAGAAGAAGACGGTTCTTGTGTCAGAATAGAGCCGGAGCAGTTTGCAGAAAAATAAATTATTGTACAAATAAGTAAAAAGCCTTCAATTATTCTTTTGGGTAATTGAAGGCTTTTTTATTATCGTATGTTGTATCAGACTATCTTTTTCGCATGATTGCCAAAAGAGTTAAATCATCGTATTGTTCTGCACTTTTTCTGAATAGGTGTTCGCTTTTTATAATATTGCGGATTATGCCGTCCGGAGTTTTTTTCATGGAAGAATTTACTGCATTAATTAATCTTTCCTGCCCAAATTCTTCAAAGTGTTTACAATTGTTGTTGTCGATTGAAAATTTTCCGTTGCGTGATTCTTCGATTCCGTCGCTGAATAATAATATAATGTCTTCATAGTCTAGATAGCTTTTTATCTCACGATAAGGTTCCGGTAATAAGGATGAATGAAATACGCCTGCTGCAGGGCCGACTTTAGGTAATTTGAATTTACGACATCTTGCGGTTTTGTGTTTGTATATAAGAAGTTCTGAGTATCCGGCACTTGTAAATCGCATTTCACCGGTGATAATATTTAATGAAAGTACGATTATAGATGCGAATCGTCCC
Source organism: Spirochaetota bacterium (assembly GCA_045133795.1). Lineage (GTDB taxonomy): Bacteria > Spirochaetota > GWE2-31-10 > GWE2-31-10 > GWE2-31-10 > RGIG8597. The sequence goes on along the minus strand of JBGUUT010000069.1, from coordinate 2,580 downwards.
GTAAAACCTTTTTCGGCTAATATGTCATTGATTTGCTGTACCATATAAGCTGTATTGTTTTTTTTGTTGCACAAAGAATGAAACAGTGTGAAAATTTCTACCATTATCAATGCAGCCGGAACGCCTTTGCCTGCAACGTCGCACATGATAAAAGTGTAGTATTCGTCATTGATTTTTTTGTAATCAAAATAATCTCCGCTGACACCTTTTGCACCTTCATAGAAGCCGAAAATCTCAATGTTCTTATCTTTCACGGGAACAAGCGGAATAAACTTTTCTTGTATTTCTTTACCTAAAAGCAGTTGTTTATCAGAAGTAGATTTTTCGATGAGATTACCGGTCATTAAATTAATGTCTTTTGCTAAATCTTCGATTTCGTCTCCGCTGGAAATATTTAATTTTTCGTATTGTGTGCCTTTTAATGATTCAAAGTCTTCTGTTTTACATATTTCTTTTACTAAACTGCACATTTCACGTAAAGGTTTTACTAAAGTTGAAGAAAATGCGAAAGCTAAGAAAATGCTTATGATAATTGCAAGTATTGTTGATATTAAGGTTATGAAAATAAAAAGGACGATTTTGTTTTGAAGTTGTTTTATAACATATAAAAAGGAAAAGCAAATTATTATGTCTGCACGATATTCTTTGTCGGAATCAGAATATAACGGACAGTAGAATAAATAAGATTTTTCTATTTTTGTTTTTTTTAAAGTCGGAAATATACTTATTCGGTTCTTCATAAAATCTATGGAATATAAAAAATCGTACAATTGTCTTTTTTCATTCTCGTTGTACAGTTTTAAACTGTAGCCTTTTTTGGTTTTGTGAAAACTTTTTTTCAGTAGGCTTTGTAAATCAGAGAAATTCTGTTCGTCTATTACATTGTTGTTTTCGAAAAAAGATTGCATTTTGGAAGAAATGAGTTCCGGAATTTGAATTTCAAATTCTTCGTCAGTCAAATAATTCGGTATTTTTCTTTTGCTGTTGTATTTCATTTCATTTAGTAAGTCTTTAGGGAAAAGTTCATTTTTTAAACTTTTTTTCAGCAGTTTTTCCGGACGTTCGGAGAGTTTGGTTAAATCGTATGTGGTAAGGTGATTAAAGCCGCCTTCTGCCGTTCCCATGCGAAAAATAAGGTCGTTGTCGGAGGAGGTATTTTTATTGTGTAGTATGATTGCAGCGAATACAACATCTTCATTATGTGTTATATTTCGAATTACTTCGGTGGCATTTTGAAATGAGGCTGAATTCAGAAGATTACGATAACCCATAATTGATAGTTTGTAACGCTTGCAGAATTCTTGACTCAGAGAACTGTATTCTGACCAAATTGAAAGTCCGCCTATAATAAGTGATGTTAAAATTACTATAGGAACTACGAGATTTAAAATAAAACGTGTTGATTTTGCACCTAAACTGTTTTTCATATTTAATTATTTTTCCTTGACTGTCGTTTTTTATACCAAAAAGGAACATAAAAAACGTATTTGTATTTATTATAATTTAGAAAATGATTGACAACAAATATCATATCGATTATAGTTTTGCCATTCATAAATTTTTTTATTTAAAGAACAAATTTTTATTCATAAGGAGTAAAAAATGGCAGTAAGAGTTGCTATTAATGGTTTTGGTAGAATTGGTCGTCTGGCTTTCAGACAAATGTTTGGTGCTGCAGGATATGATGTTGTTGCAATCAACGACTTAACAGATCCTAAAATGTTAGCTCAACTTTTAAAATATGATACAGCACAGGGTGGATACTGTGGAAGAATCGGTGAAAACCTTCACACTGTAGAAGCTGGTGAAAGTTCTATCACTGTAGATGGAAAAGAAATTACAATTTACAAAGAAGCTGATGCAAAAAATCTTCCTTGGAAAGATTTAAACGTAGACGTAGTTCTTGAATGTACTGGTTTCTATGTAAAAAAAGATAAAGCTCAGGCTCACATCGATGCAGGTGCTAAAAAAGTAGTTATTTCTGCTCCTGCAGGAAACGATTTACCTACAATTGTATTTGGTGTAAATGAAGGTACTTTGAAAGACGGAGATAATATTATTTCTGCTGCTTCTTGTACTACTAACTGTCTTGCTCCTATGGCTAAAGCTTTGAATGACTATGCTGCAATTCAGTCTGGTATCATGAGTACAATTCACGCTTATACTGGTGACCAAATGATTCTTGACGGTCCACACAGAAAAGGTGACTTGAGAAGAGCAAGAGCAGGTGCTGCTAATATCGTACCTAACTCTACTGGTGCTGCTAAAGCTATCGGTCTTGTAATTCCTGAATTAAACGGAAAATTAATCGGTTCTGCACAGCGTGTTCCTACCCCTACAGGTTCTACAACTATCTTAGTTGCAGTTGTTAAGGGTGCTGTTACAAAAGAACAGATCAACGACGCTATGAAGGCTGCTGCTACAGAATCCTTCGGATACAACACAGACGAAATCGTATCTTCTGATATCATCGGAAGCACATTCGGTTCTATCTTCGATGCTACACAGACAATGGTAGCTCCTATGGAAGATGGCAATACTCAGGTACAGGTTGTATCTTGGTATGACAACGAAAATTCT
>JBGUUT010000068.1:0-17542 GCA_045133795.1 Spirochaetota bacterium | reverse complement strand
GCCGGTTTACACGGCGAATATTTCTTAAACCAGAATGGTTTATAAAGTTTTGAACCCAAAACGATTTCCTAATGCCGGCTTGTCGGCAGGATGTTCTTAAAAACGTATAAAGGTTTGAAAAAACTTAAAACAAAAGTTTAGCCTTATCCGGCTTGCCCGGCAAAATCGATTAAAACTTTATAAAAGCTTTGTGTAGCTGTATTCTATAATAAAAAAAGTAATATTACCGATAATAAACATATAAGTAGTTTTATTTTTTTTCGTTAGAAAGCATGATATACCGTAGGAAATTGTTTCACGTGAAACATTATAAAATGAGTAAAAAAAATATCATGTTCAAAAGTTAAGAAAAAAAATATATAATGGAAGAAATTATTATAAGTTAAGAGGTGTTTTATGAATGATGAATTGAGAACAGAACGTCGTATTTCTGCAGAAGCTATTCCGGAAGATTTGAGAGAGATTAATTTCTCTGCCGGGCTTTTTCATGAAAGAAGAGCAGAAGTAGCTAATATCAGTAAGGGCGGAATCAGCTTTTTGACAGATGATGTAGAAAATAGTTATGAAATCGGACAAAAGCTTAAGATAACTTTTTTCTCTAGAAAGATTAAGGTATCGGGAAGAATTGTATATATAAATCATATATCTGAAGATAAAATGAAAATTGGAATGGTTTTATCTCCATCAGCAGAATTGAATGAGATTAAAGAAATCATAGATAAAATATTATAAAAGGCGTTTATATAGAAATGAAGAATGGACCTATTATAATTCCGGTTGCTAGTGGAAAAGGAGGAGTTGGGAAAACTCTTATTTCCGTAAATCTAGCTTATGCATTAGCCAATTTAGGAAAAAGAGTAACTTTACTTGATCTCGATTTTGGTGGGGCTAATATTCATACTTGTATGGGGTATTCGGTTGCTCCCGATGGGATTGGTAATTTTTTAAATCAAAGAAATTCTAAGTTGCAAGATTATATTTTATCTACGAGTAATAGGAACTTGTCGTTTATTTCCGGAGATGCAGAAATGGTTGGTATTGCCAATATTACTGCAGCTCAAAAAAAGAAATTGATATCTCAGATTTTTCATTTAGATGCAGATTATGTAATCTTGGATTTAGGTGCCGGTTCTTCTTATAATACGGTGGATTTCTTTATTTTGAGTTCATGCGGAATTTTGGTTGTCATGCCGGAATTAACTTCAATTTTAAATGCTTATTCTCTTTTAAAAACAGCGGTATTTAGAAGGTTGTTTTTAGAGTTTAAATCTATAACAGAAGTTAAAGATTTATTTAATGAACAAATAAAGAAGGGCGGAGAAGATGCTTGGAAAGTATCTGAATTGTTGAGGATGATAAAAAAAGTTTCTCCGGCAACTTATTTGAAAGCACTTTATTTTGTTAATGAAATGTCTCCGAAATTGATTATGAATATGGCTATATCTCCGACTGATATTGAAATGGGTGAGAAAATAAGAAAAATATCTCGTTCATTTTTAAATCTAGATGTGGATTATTTAGGTTTTATGTATAGAGATAAAAGTGTACATGAATCAATAAATAAGAGAATTCCTCTTGCCGTATCTAATCCTGAAAACGGAATATATCAAGCAATAGCAAAAGTTGCATATAAAATAGCGTCTCTTAATAAATTACAGAAAATGTCTCATGATTATGATGACTATGAAGAAATAATGGATGAGATAACAGAAGATTTACCATCTAAAATATCAGGGTATTCTGATTTAGCTGATGAAAATCTTCTTTCTATTAATGATTTGATTGCTCTTGTAACTAAGCAAGAATATGAAAATCTAACATTAAAAAAAGAGAACGAATCATTAAAACAACAACTATTGCTATTGAAAAATAAAAATTAACAAAACTTCTTTGTTATAGCTTCTAAAACATTAGGTGGAACTTTATTTGAAATGTCTCCGCCTAATGTTGCTAAATCTTTTATCAAAGTACTGCGTAAATAAAAATATTTTTGGTCTGTTAAAATAAATACCGTTTCAATATTATTTGATAATTCTCGATTTGTCATTGCCATTTCAAACTCGTATTCAAAATCAACTAAAGGACGAATACCTCTTACGATAACGTTGATATCATTTTTTTTGCAATAATCCACTAATAAGCCGTGATAAGAATCAATACGAACTTTATTTTCCATGTTCATATCTTTTATTGCTTCTTTCATCATTGTTATTCTTTCTTCAATTGTGAAGTATGTATTTTTAGAAAGATTTTGTGCCAGCAAGACAGTTACTTCTCCAAACATATTGGCAGCACGACGGATTATATCTAAATGTCCGTAAGTCAAAGGATCGAATGTTCCCGGATATACAACTTTTGTATTATTCATTTTGTTTTCCTTGTTTTGAATTGATAGATAAATATTGTATTTAAAAAAAAATGGCAACCATAAAATAATGATTGCCATTTTCTTTATCAAACAATTTTTTTTATTTTATAGAATATTCACCTTTGTGATATTTTATAGAACCATTGGTTAATATTTCCATAGCTTTTTGCAATTGAATATCATATTCAAGGTCGTAAATAGGAGCTGAACTATTTTCATAATCTAATGTTTGCTTTAATAATCTACGCATCATAGTATTTGTGAAAACGTAACCTTTTGCTTTTAAATCAGCTAAGAATGAATCAATTTCTTGATTTGTAGGGTTATGATGTTCTTTAACAAAGTTATCAATAACTTTATCCTTGTAGATTTTTTTCAAACCTTCTCGTTCATCTTCTGTTAGTTCAGGTTCTTTGATAGTTATATCCGGTTCGATTCCGATTCCGTGTATTGAAACTCCTGACGGTGTATAATATTTTGCGGTAGTCATTTTAAAGCCGTCTGTTCCGTCCGGTAAAAATTGAATGCTTTGTACAGAACCTTTTCCGAATGATTTATCACCGACTAATATTCCACGTTTTGTATCTTTTAATGCTCCGGATACAATTTCTGAAGCACTTGCAGAACCGTTGTCAATCAATACAACGATAGGAATATCTTTTGCGACTATAGTATTAAATGATGTTGCAGAATTAACAGTTTGTTCTTTTAATCTGCGACCTTTTGTAGATACTATCGTTCCTTTATCTTGGAAAAAGTCTACTATACTGATTGCTGAACTTAATAAACCGCCCGGATTCATTCGTAAATCCATTATGATTCCTTTTACGTTTTTAGATTTGAAATCAAGTAAAGCTTCTTTTACGTGTTTGTCTGTTGTACCTGAAAATTGAGTTATACGCAGATAACCGATTTCATTATTTATAACATCATATTTTACTGTAGGTAAGTCTATGATTGCACGAACAAGTTCAACTTCGTATTTTACATCATCACGTAAGAACTCTATGTTTGCACTTGTTCCGGGAGCTCCTTTGAGTTTGTCTGCAGCGTCAGAAACAGATACGCCTTTTAGTGATTCGCCGTTTACAGAAATCAACAAGTCACCGGATTTCATGCCTTTTCTGTAAGCCGGTGTACCTTCGATAGGTGAAACAACACTTATAAAACCATCTTTTTCAGTGATAATCATTCCTACGCCGGCAAAAGTACCGGTAGTTGTAGTTTGTAAATCTTTGACATCTTTTTCACTGAGGTATGCAGTGTAAGGGTCGCCGATAGCTTCTAACATTCCTTTTATTGCACCGTTAATCAAGTCTTTATCATCAATTTTATCTGCATCGACATAGTCTGATTTTATTGCATTAAACACGCTGATAAACTTATTCATATATGGAAAAGCCTGAATGTTAAAATTGGCTGCTGTTGCATTATTTACAAATACTGTAAATGTATAAAATGCCAAAAGCACACATACAGAACAAATCCAAAATGTTCTTTCTTTCTTTTTCATTTAAGTTGCTCCTTTTATATTTCAAGGTATATAGTATTTAGGCAGGAAAAAAACAAGTAGATTATTTTTTATCTATTGTTTAAACCAATTTTCAATAGTATCCATATTATCATCAATTGATTTCATAAAATCTTTTATCTGTTGCAATGACATAGTGATACCTTTTTTTGTCGGTTTAAACTCTCCTGAGGCGTCTTTGTAGTATTTGCGAATATCTAGATATTTTTTATTCATGTAGCTGCTTGTAGAAATAAAGATTGGCTCTTTTGCCGGTGGGTCAGTGTCAATTCCGATTTGAGCTATAATATTATTTGTTTCTTCTGTCATAATTTCTTCCTTAATACAATAGTTGATATTTTACTATGATTTTTGACATAATAACGCTTTATTTCATTATAGTGAAGATAAAGCAGGATTTTTTTTATTCATGTGTTTTGCCGACAATCTATATATAAAGGGGATAGTAAATGAAGAAATTTTTTCATGGTTTTATATTTTTATTTTTAATTGTGTTTGCTTTACCGGCAAATGAAATTCGTATTTTATTTTCAGGTTCGACATTAGGTCATTCATTGAAATTTATTGATGACGAGGGGGAAAATCAAGGTGGGTATCCAGCTCGTAAGACTTTGATTGATAGGTTAACAGCAAGTTCTAACGGAAATATTATTCTTGTTGATACGGGAAACTTTGTCAGTGAATATTATCTTTCAGATTTTACAGAAGGAGTTGCGGATTATACTGCAATGAATATAATCGGTTATGATATTTCGGGAATAGGATTTAATGAAATTAATCGTTCGTTTAGCAGTTATAATAATCTTTATAAGAAATCTACATTTAAAATGATAAACAGCAATGTTAAAACTTTGAAAGGAAAGGGGATTGCTGATCCATATTTTATAGTGGAAATAGAAGGGGTGAAAGTAGGATTTGTTTCTGTTCTCAGCGAAAATGCCTATTTAGCATTGTCAAATGAAGCAAAAGATTCAATAACAGTTGAAGACCCGGTAGTTGTATTGGAAAAAGTATTACAACAAATGAAGCAAAAAGAGAAAGTGGATATAATCATTGCTTTAACAAATCTTGATTATTATACTGATTTAAAAGCCGGAGCCGGTTTAATTGCGTCATTGTATCCAAGTATTGATATGATAGTAGAGGGGTCTTACGGTGCAAACAAAAATAAGATTTTTAATGTAAACGGAACTCGAATATATACGCTTGAGAAAAACGGAATGTATTTGGGTGATGTAACATTTAAGATTAAGAAGAAAGGAAGTAACGGAGAAAAAAATCAACTTGATATTGTATCGGAAGAGTTTCATCCCGTAAATGTTCATAAAAATGGGAGAAGTATTTCAGAGCAGATTCCGGAAGATAGAAAGTTGTTGGATAAATTGGAAAAGATTACAGAAAAGGTTGCAAGTAAATTATCTTCTGCCAGTGCAAATATTGTGGCAACCGATTTTTCTTCTGTCGGAAAAATGGATAACTTTACAAAATTGTGTTGTATCGCAACCGATGCATTACGTGTAGGAACTGGTGCGGATGTTGCATTTTTAAATGCAGGATTATTTAAAGAAGTCGATTTAACAAAGAAAAAGAAACTTGAATATACTTTTGCGAAGAATATATTGAAATATGATAATAACGCTGTAATTGTTAATATCCGCGGCGATGAATTAAAAAACATTATAGAGTATTCCATGATTCGTCGAGGTTACGGACAGTTTTTAATATTCAGCGGAATGAATGTTGAATATTCAGTTAAAAATAAGAAAATAACTGATATTCGTGTGTGCCAAAAGAAACTTGTAGATGATAAGATTTATAAAGTTGCCGTAAGTGATTTTCTTGCTAACGGCGGTGATACTTATTATTTCTTTGAGCGTGAGAAAAATAAGATTTATACTTATATCCCTTTGGGAAAATTGATAGATGATTATGTAGCCGGAATAAAAAATATTATGAATGATACAATTGATATGAGACGTTTAAAAATAATAGAATAGGTTACGAAGTAAAAAGGGGCGGATTTTTCCGCTCTTTTTTTATCTCTTAGTACTTCCTATAAGAAAAAAATATGCTCCTATCGGTGGGAGTTCACAACACAAGCGAATGCGTTATTATCGATAATAAGCTATTTCGCATATCGATTATAAGTTACTGACGGAAACCTTTCTAGCTACAAATGTAGCTGTTTATAAGCTATATTTTATATAGTAAGCAATGGGGAAAATTATAATTTCTTATCAATAAAATCTTCAATTTGTGAAATAAGTTCGGTTTTTAAAAGTTGCTTTGTATTTGAAATCGTAACGGAAGCATTTCGTAAAAATAAATCTGCCGGGTGAATATCTAATGCCGTAGCTATTTTTTCAATCATTTCAAAAGACGGCAACTGATTGTAAGATTCAATACAGCCTATTGTTGATGTTGCACAATCGCAAAGTTCTGCAAGTTTTTCCTGTGAAATATGTTTCTCTTTTCTGTAGAACTTTAAGTTCTTAATAAAATCATCTTGAAATCTCATAACATTCTTATTTAAGGCAAGAAAACAAATATTCTTATTGTCTTGAAGTAATAAAATATTTAATAATGTTGCAATAAACAATAATTACTAATCTTTTGTTGTTTTCAGTATATGATTTCGTAGGGAGGGGAGAAATAATGATTCCATAGAATCATTTTCTGACTATCAATCTTGGGCTTTGGAAGACAAAAAGTTTTATAAAAAAATAAATGAATTAATAAAAGATATAATTCCGTTCTCCTTTCTCTGGAATTGGAAAGCCGGAACCTTTGAAGCATGAACTTTCAGGTTATTGGTCAAGTAGAATAAATGAAGAACATAGATTAGTTTATAAAGTGATTGAAAATTCAGTTTTGATAGCTTCTTGTAAGTATCACTATTAAATGCCGGATATCTGAAGTGATGAAACGATGTGGGAAATATAATAGAAATATATTTCTATAAGTGTAAAAAATAGCAAACTTTTAGACTATTATCGTGATAGGAGATGTTACATTATGAACGAAACGATTAAAACGATTTTATCTCGGCGTTCGTGTAGAGCTTTTACCGGGCAGTCTGTAAGTGAAGTTGATGTTCGTCAGATTTTGGATTGTGCATTATCAAGTGCAAGCGGAATGGGATGGCAAACATGGCAATTTACAGCTGTTATGAACAGAGAAAAAATTCAATTGTTAGCAAAGGCTGTCGGAAAAGCATTGGGGCGTGATGAAGGATATGATATGTATAATCCTGATGTTTTGATTATTACTTCCAATGAAAAAGATTCAAAATATCGTGAAGTTGATAATGCTTGTGCAATGCAAAATATTTATATTGCCTGCGAAGCACTTGGATTAGGCTGCGTTTGGATAAATCAACTTTTAAATTGTTATGATGAACCGCAAGTACGTGAAATCTTAGATTCATTGGGTGTACCGCAAAATCACGGAGTCTACGGTTGTGCTGCAATCGGATATAAAGCACAAGAACCTTCTACAAAAGAGATTAAAGGTAAGGCGTGTATTGTAAGATAAAGAAAAGGACTTCAATTTTATTGAAGTCCTTTTTTAGTCATTAAATAAATATAATATTACTTGTTTTATTAGTGAATATTCGTATAATTCATGTAATAACTAGTGTAAAAGAGGTGATTATTATGGCAAATTTAACAATCAGCATTGATGAAGAAGATAAAAAATCAATCAGCGATTTTTGTGATGAAATAGGGATTTCTATTTCAGGGCTATATAATATATTTACAAAACAAGTCATAAGAGAAGGTAAAATCCCGTTTGAAGTTGCGGTTAATCGACCAAACAAAACAACCATCAAAGCCATGAAAGAGGGAGACAAATTAGTCAACGACCCAAATGCAAAGCAATATTCTTTTGAAGAGCTTGTAGAGGAAATGCAAAGATGGTAGTAGGAGAACAAAAATATTTTATTCGTTGGACAAATCAATACAAAAAAGATGTTAAATTAATTAAAAAACGAAATTATAATATTCAAGAATTGCAATGTGTTATAGAAAAACTTGCATACGGACTTCCGTTAGAAGAGAAATATAAGGATCATGCTTTAGAAGGAAATTGGAAAAATCATCGGGAATTACATATTCGTTCGGATTGGCTTTTAATTTATCAGATAAAAGATGATATCCTCGTATTGGAGCTTACTAGAACAGGGTCTCATTCAGATTTATTCAAAAATTAGATTTGAGTTGTTGTGAAAAAAAGAAAAGGACTTCAATTTTATTGAAGTCCTTGTTATTTAAAGAGAGTAAGCTTTTATTTTCCGATTCTTTTCTTTACGAAAGCTCCGGATGTTACTTGTGTTCTTAGTTGAGCAAGAGTTTCTTCCATTTTAGAATTACCTTCAATTAATACTTTGAAAACTCCGTCTTTATCTTCAAAAACTACAGATTGAAAACCCTTTTGTCTGATTTCATTACAAATATTTAATGCATTTTCCTTTTTTACAAAAGAACCGATTTGTATGTAATATAAATCTTTTTGCAATGTATTTATCATAATTACTTGTGCTGCATTTGTTGTTGGTTTTGCAACAACTTTAGCATTTTCTTTTTTTTCAATTACAGGTTCTGGAACAGTTACTTCTTCTTTTTCAACCGGAGATGTTTCCGTAATTTTTGGATTTGTTACTACACTTCCGACTTCTTTTGTTGTTGGTAACTCTGCCGGAAGTGAAACATCTTTATCTTGTGAAAAGTTTTTTAATTTAGCAAGCATATCGTGTTTTTGAGTAGTTGTTGCATCATTGATATAGATTTCACAAGGACCAGAAGCTTTTTGAAATTTGTTATATCCTGAAACATCTTTTTGATTATCAAAAAATTCAACTGTTACAGAATCCGGACTGATGTCGGTTATGATAAAAGTAATATTGTTACTTATCCAGTTGTAATCTTCTACGATATTTTCCGGCAACATTCTTGTTAACTTGTATGTACCGTCTTCTGCTTTTGCATATTTACAAACAAAACCGTCAAAATTAGTGAAATAAAAAACATCGCCGTTTGATGAATCAGTAAATTGATAAGCTTTTTGATTATTTAATTTATTTTCTTCATCGGTAATCTGAAAAACACCGTCAACTTTCCATGTACAAGTTGTAGCAGTTCCGTTTTCTTCTTTTGAAAACTCTCTGATTTGACCTGCTTTCATCGGAAAGAATTGGTTTTTGCTGTCTCCCGAATCTTGAGCCACTCTGTTAAAAACAGGAGATGCATTTATAGCTAAAGCACAAAATAATAATGTAAAAATAAAAAAACGTTTCATAATTAATAAACCTCCCGAAATACGCTGTATTATTAATACTTTGTATACTTTCGGATTTTTAATATTTTCCTTAACATAAAAAAGTAATGAATTGATAGGATTTTAGAGTAGAAAAAAGATGATGAAATTTATAATTTTTGATATAGTTTTATATGAAATCTGGAGGGATAAATTATGAAAAACATGACCGACATTATCGAAAAAGATGCTATTGCAATTATGGAAAATGTTGAACATAAAGCTGTAATTGATAAATTATTGGAGTTACTCAAATCATCGAAAAAGATAACAAATCATACTAAATTGCGTGAATTGATATTGGAACGTGAAAATATAATTTCTACGGGAATCGGCGTAGGTTTGGCTATACCTCATACACGTCGTAACATTATTAAAGATTTTGTTGCATCTGCTGTCTTGATTCGCGGAACCGGTTGTGAATGGAATTCTATTGATAATCAACCTGTTAATTTTGCAATATTGATTGCTTCTCCGCAAGATACTCATAAAGAATATCTGAAAATACTTGCTAATTCTGTTCTTGTTTGGAAAAATGAAGATAAAAGAAATAAAATACTTTCAGCTCAAAATGAAGCAGAAATTTATGAAGCATTATCAGCAATAGAGTTTGATATTTAATATAAAAAAGCAGAATTATTTCATTCTGCGTGGATATTGTTTGTTGTGAGATTCGAGAAACTCATCCCAATCTTGCAATGTCATTTTTTCACGAGGCGGCTCTTTCTTTTTCCAGAAAGCCGCTATTTTTTTATCTTGAGTAGAATATTTCATAATTGGGATTTCACGATTATCTGTAATTATGATTTCTACTCTTATTTTTTCATTGTTAAGAGTTATCATTATCTGTTGGTCGTTTCTTCCGTCACATCCGAAAGAAAATAAATAAACCAAATCTACCAATCTATTGTTTTCATTGCGAAGTTTTAAAACATATTGATCCATTCTGTGGTAATAGCGTAAATCTTCCAGTTGTGAAGACATTAAAATATCAAACAATTGAGAATAATCAGACATATGGTCTAAAAAAGAATGGATTCGATATTGTCGAATGAAATCAAAAATTGCAGAAAAGAAAACTTTTATTTCCGGTAAATCTGATAAATTATTCATTATTTCTCCTTGATTTGCAGAAAGAAAAACGCCGGAATAAAACCGGCGTTTTAGTTTAATTTATTTTTAAGGATTTATTTTTTTAACAGGGAATTTTTCCAGATATTCATTTAATGAACATACCGGAACAATCTCTGTTGATTTCTCACGATCGAGTGCATTTAATATACTCAATGTAGTATCAAATGAAGTGATACATGAAACTTTGTATTCTACAGCAAGACGACGTATTTTAAAGCCGAGCTTACTGATATTTTTTCCTTTTGTAGGAATGTTGATAATAATATCAAAACAATTCTGACGAATCATATCGAGAACATTCGGAGTCCCGTCTCCCGGATGTGGAGCTAAAGCAACATCTGAATGTCCGCGTTTTTGTAAGAATTCGTAAGTTCCTTTTGTTGCAGATAATCTGTAACCTAAAGCTTGTAGTTTAGGGATAAACTCCAGCAATTCTTCACGGTCTTTTTGTGCAACAGACAATAAAATATGTCCGCTGTCAGGAACTTGGATTCCAGAACCGGTAACGGCATTATACAATGCATCCATTCTGTTTGTTCCCAAGCCGAGAACTTCTCCGGTAGATTTCATTTCCGGTCCTAATCCCGGTTCTACCATTTTCAATTTATCAAAACTGAAAACCGGAGCTTTAATTGTGCAGTACGGAGGCATTTCCAATAATCCAGAACCGTAACCTAAATCTTTTAGAGTTTTTCCAGCCATGATTTTTGTTGCGATTTTAACCATTGGAATGTTTGTAACCTTACTTAATACCGGTACAGTTCTACTTGCACGAGGGTTAACCTCGATACAATAAACTTTTCCGTCAGAAATTACATATTGTACGTTCATCAATCCGATTGTACCTAATTCACGACCGAGTGCGATTGTATGACGTTTAATAGTATTAATTTCATCTTCAGATAAATTTGTCGGCGGATAAACTGCCATTGAGTCTCCGGAATGGACACCTGCACGTTCAATGTGTTCAAATATTCCCGGAATAAAAGTGTCTGTTCCGTCACAAATTGCGTCGACTTCAACTTCTTTTCCCAATAAATATTTATCTACCAAAACCGGATGATCCGGAGAAATCTTTGTTGCAAAACGCATATATGAGAATAACTCATCATCGTTGTAAACAATTTCCATTGCATGTCCACCGATAACATAAGAAGGACGTACAAGAACCGGATAACCGAGACGATTTGTTACACCGAGAGCTTCTTCAAATGAGTAAACGGCACGACCTTCAGCTTGCGGAACACCGGCACGTTGTAAAATCTGCGAGAATTTATCACGGTCTTCGGCATCATCTATTGTTTGTACTGAAGAACCTAGTATTTTTACGCCGGCATTATGCAATTTTCCGGCAAGATTAATAGCTGTTTGTCCACCGAATTGAACGATAACACCTTCCGGATTTTCTTTTTCGATAACGTTAAGAACGTCTTCAATATTTAAAGGTTCGAAATACAATTTATCAGATGTATCAAAGTCGGTACTTACTGTTTCCGGGTTATTATTGATAATGATTGATTGAATATTTTCTTCTTTAAGTCCCCAAACAGAACGAACAGAACAATAGTCAAACTCGATACCTTGTCCGATACGAATAGGACCAGCACCGAGAACCATCATTTTTCGTACATCAGTAGAAACTTCAACTTCATCTTCCTGTTCGTATGTAGAATAGTAGTACGGAGTCATCGCTTCAAACTCTGCAGAACAAGTATCTACCATTTTATAAACAGGAATTACATTACAAGCTTTTCTGAAAGCACGGAAATCTAAATGTTCCACACCAACTAATTTTGCAAGATAAGTATCTCCGAAACCGCAGCTTTTTAGACGTTTCATTAAGTCTTTTATTTCTGCAGACGGATTCTTTTGAGCAATGATTTCCGGTGTTAATTTTTGTTTAGCTTCTTTTTCAAGCAGAATGATATTCTCGAACTTTTTAACAAAGAAAATATCCATTTTTGTTATTTGAACAATTTTTCCAACAGGATATTCTCTTCTTAATAATTCAAAAATTGCAAACAAACGTCTGTCGTCTGCACGGCGAAGCATTTCTTCAAGAACTTCAGTTTCTTCTTTATCTAAATCCGGCATTCTCGGTCCGTCAACTTTAATTTCTAACGAACGAATACCTTTCATTATTGAACCTTCGATTGTTCGGTCAATACTCATGATTTCACCGGTAGCTTTCATCTGTGTACCAAGCTTGCGGTCTGCAGATGTAAATTTATCAAAAGGCCATCTCGGAATCTTTGTTACGATATAGTCTAGAGTCGGTTCAAAACAAGCAAGCGTTTTTTTAGTTACAGAGTTTTGAATCTCGTCAAGATGAAGTCCGATTGCAATTTTAGCTGATACTTTTGCAATAGGATATCC
Source organism: Spirochaetota bacterium (assembly GCA_045133795.1). GTDB lineage: Bacteria > Spirochaetota > GWE2-31-10 > GWE2-31-10 > GWE2-31-10 > RGIG8597. The sequence continues at coordinate 4,817 of JBGUUT010000068.1, read as the reverse complement.
CGTTGCTTTTGAAGCTAACGCAGATGAACGTGAAACACGAGGATTTACTTCTATAATGATGTAATTCTTGGAATAAGGGTCAAGTGCAAACTGTACATTACAGCCACCTTCGATTTTTAATGCATCGATAATTTTCAATGCTGATGTTCGTAACATTTGATATTCTTGGTCACAAAGAGTTTGACTTGGTGCAAGAACTATACTGTCACCTGTATGAATACCGACAGGGTCGATATTTTCCATATTACAAACAGTGATACAAGTTCCGTTTGCATCACGCATTACTTCATATTCAACTTCTTTCCAACCGGCAACTGATTGTTCCAAAAGAACTTGATGAATTCTTGAATGTTTAAGTCCCAGTGAACAGATATTAACAAGTTCTTCTTCGTTATTTGCAATACCGCCGCCGAGTCCTCCCATTGTATATGCAGGACGAACGATTAACGGATAACCGGCTTTATTAGCAAACGCAACAGCTTCAGTTAGGTTATTTACAATTTGACTGTCAGCAATAGGTTCTCCGATTTCTTGCATTAAATCTTTGAACATTTCACGGTCTTCCGCTTGTTTGATAGCAGAAAGTGAAGTTCCTAAAAGTTTAACACCATATTTATCAAGAATCCCTTTTTCTGATAATTCAACGGCAAGGTTTAATCCGGTTTGTCCTCCGAGAGTCGGAAGCAGACCGTCCGGGCGTTCTTTATCAATGATTTTTTCTAAAGAACTGACATTTAGCGGTTCCAAATAAGTAGAATCCGCCATATTCAAATCCGTCATAATTGTCGCAGGATTTGAGTTTACGAGAATTACACGTAATCCTTCTTCTTTTAAAGCTTTACATGCTTGTGAACCGGCATAGTCAAACTCTGCAGCCTGACCAATAATAATTGGACCCGATCCTATGATTAACACACTTTTTATAGATTTATCTAAAGGCATAAAACCATCCTTAATTTATTCGCAGAGTTTTAAAAAATCTTCAAAAATATACGTAGAGTCATGCGGTCCCGGACCTGCCTCAGGGTGGAACTGAACACTGCATACTTTTTTATCAACACATCTGATTCCCTGTACCGTAAAGTCGTTTAAATTAAGATGTGTAATTTCCACGCCTTCAGGAATGTTTTCGTTGCGTACTGCATAACCATGATTTTGAGATGTTATGGTTACTTTTCCGGTAATCAAATTTTTAACAGGGTGATTTGCACCTCTATGACCGAATTTTAATTTAAAAGTATCAAGTCCTAATGCCAAAGATAAGATTTGATGTCCTAAACAAATTCCGCCGATAGGTAGTTTACCCAATAAACCTTTTACAAGCTCTACACCGTAAGTAGTTTGTTTTGGATCTCCGGGACCGTTAGACAAAACAATTAGGTCAAAACCTTTTTGTAATACATAATCAGCTTTTACGTCTGCACGCATTACCGTAAGTCTGTGTCCCATAGCTTGTAATGTTCGGATAATACTTTGCTTTATCCCGAAATCTACAACTCCGATATTTTTACCTGTTCCTTCGATTACGTATTCTTCTTCCGTTGTGGCATCCATTACGTAGTCATGGCTGGCAAAATCGGGAACATTTTTCGCAAGTTGAATCATTTTATCATCAGGTAATTTGTTGGTTGTTATAAAACCTTTCATTACACCGCGATTTCTGATTTTTTTTGTAATTGCACGTGTATCGACACCTTGGATTCCAAGTAAATTATTCTTTTTTAAATAAGCATCGATAGTTCCTTGACTGCGAAAATTATTTGGGAAATCCGCTGCTTCTTTTACGACAAATCCTCTTAAAAAAGGACGCCGAGATTCGGTATCACTTTCAATATATCCATAATTTCCAATTTGCGGATAAGTCATAACAACAATTTGACCGCTGTAAGAAGGGTCTGTCAGTAATTCTTGATAGCCGGTAACTCCCGTATTAAATACAACTTCACCTTCGGTATAGTCTCCGCTACCAAATGCGGTTCCCTCAAATATGGAACCATCTTCAAGTACAAGATATGCTTTTTTACACTCGTCCAAGATTAAGTCCTTTTTTTAAAGATTTGTTCTAATGCTTCAAGCACTAAATCTATTTCTTCTTTTTTTATAGTTAATGGTGGTAAAAGTCTGACCACAGAAGTTCCTGCCGGAACGGTAACAATATGATGTTCTAATAATTCTTGTACAAGTTCTGCTGCGGAATAATCAATTTCAATTCCTAACAGAAAACCAGAACCGCGAACATCTTTTATTACACTATATTTTTGCTGTAGTTTCTTTAGACTTTCTACAAGATAACAACTGTTTTCTTTTACTGCATCAAGTAAGTTTTCTTCGTTTATAACGTCCATTACTGCATTAGCAGCAGCAGCAACTACCGGGTTTCCTCCGAAAGTACTTGCATGGTCGCCCGGTTGTAATACATTTTCAACTTTTTCATTTACAAAAAATGCACCCATTGGCAAACCGCCGGCTAAACCTTTAGCAGTCGTGAATACGTCCGGTGCACAATCCGGATATTGCATGTGACAAAATAAAGTTCCGGTACGTCCCATTCCGCATTGAACTTCGTCATAAATCAAAACTGCGTCGTGTTGATTACACAAATCACGAACACCTTTTAAAAACTCGTAAGTTGCAGGATGAACTCCGCCTTCACCTTGAACCGGTTCTAAAATGACGGCACAAACATCATCATCCATCAATTTTTTAACAGAATCTAAATCGTTATATTCTGCATAATAAACATCCGGTAATAAAGGATAAAAAGGCTTTTGATATTTTTCTTGAGCCGTAACTGTTACTGTAGCCATGGTTCTTCCGTGAAAGGAATGATACATGGAAATAATTTTTGTCTTGCTTGTTTTTCCGTTTTGCTTTCCGTATTTTCTGGCAAGTTTTAATGCACCTTCATTTGCCTCTGCTCCGGAGTTACAAAAGAAAACACGTTTTGCTCCGGTTGCATGAACCAACTTTTCTGCTAATTCAGCAGCCGGAGTACTGTAATAAAGATTACTGGTATGCCATAAAGTTTCTGCTTGTTCTTTTACGGCATTAACCAGTTTTGGATGACAATGCCCCAAAAGGGTTACGGCAATACCGGAGCCCATATCCAAATATTTTTCACCTTTTTCAGTATAGAGAAACGCTCCCTTTCCTTTTTCAAAGGTTACGGGATAACGGTTATATGTTTTTAAAATGTATTTGCCGGTTTTTTCAATTGTATCCATATTTAAATCCCAAAAGATTAGTTTCCAACTACCATAGTTCCTATTCCGTGGTCAGTAAAGATTTCCAATAGAATAGAATGTTTTTGACGACCGTCAACAATATGAGTTCGTTTTACACCGTTAGAGATTCCGTTGATACAAGCACGAACTTTAGGAATCATACCGCCGCTGATTTCACCTTTTTCAATCATTTGTTTTGCACGGTGAATTGTCAAAGACTCAATTTTTGTAGCCGGATTGCTGGGGTTTTCATATATTCCGTCGACATCTGTAACCATAATCAATTTGTCTGCTTTTAATGAAATTGCAACTTCACTGGCAACTTCGTCAGCATTGATATTGTAATGTTCTCCGTCGATACCAACTCCGATTGGAGCAATAACAGGAATATAACCATTTTGATTTAATAAATTAACAAGTGAACTATCGATTCTTTCGATATCACCAACAAATCCTAAATCAACGCTTTTTTCTTTTTTAGTTTCAGGATCAAGAATAGTTTCCATCATTTTTTTACGAGCTTGGATAATATTTGCATCAGCTCCGGATAAACCAACAGCTTTTCCGCCGAAGTGATTAATTTTACTAACAATATCTTGATTAGTTTTTCCGACCAAACTCATTTGTACGGCATCCATTGTTTCTTTGTCTGTAACACGTAATCCGTTTACGAAAGTAGTTTCTTTACCTACTTTTTGCAAGAATGAAGTAATTTCAGGTCCGCCGCCGTGTACAACAACCACATTGATTCCGATGTATCGAAGTAAAATAAAATCTTTGATAATGTCTTGCATAAGGTTGTTATCAACCATTGCAGCACCGCCATATTTTATAACAAATGTCTTTGAATGAAATGTCTTAATATATGGCAATGATTCTATTAATACATCTGCTTTTTCCTCTAGTTTTTCAATCATCATCTTTACCTTCCTTATCTTTGTTAAAAATTATGAGCGGTAATCCGCATTTATACGAACATATTCATGAGAAAGATCCGAAGTCCAAACACTCCAGCTCTTATTTCCCTTATCCAAATCAATTATAACTTTAAATGAGTCTTTTTTTAATATTTGAGCGGCTTCAGCTTCATTAAATGAAGTCGGTTCCCCGTTTTTAAATAATAAAAGATTATCAAAATAAAGTTTTAATTTTGTAGGTTTAAAGTCAACGCCACAATATCCTACGGCACATAAGATTCTACCGAAATTAGCGTCTTCTCCATAGAAAGCAGTTTTTACAAGACATGATGTAGCAACTGACATCGCAACTTGTTTTGCTTCTTTTTCTGTTTTTGCGTTTTTGACGTAAATCTCAACTAATTTAGTTGCACCTTCTCCGTCTTCAACAATACTTTTTGCCATAGCACAAGCCGTAACTTCTACAGCTTTAGCAAAAAGTCTGTAATCATCACCGTTTCCGCTTATTTCTTTATTTCCGGCTAAACCGCTGGAAATTAAAAAAGTAGAGTCGTGTGTGCTCATATCCCCCTCAAAACTGATTATGTTGTAGCTTTTTTTTAATTCGGCTTGTAAACCATTTTATAAAGCTTTTTTTTTTATTTTTTCGTCAGTTAAAACGAACCTCAACCTTTTT
>JBGUUT010000067.1:0-7629 GCA_045133795.1 Spirochaetota bacterium | reverse complement strand
CGAGAAAATCAGAAAGCTATTAGAATTTATTTCGACCGGTAAAAGCGAAACGCCTTTGACGAATAAAATCTGTAAGGAATTAAAGCGAGTTCAAGGCAATGAGGAATGGAGGGCAGAATATATGACGTGGGAAATGTTGAAACAAGATACTTATGATTCCGGATTTTCTGCCGATGAAGAATATGGTCGTAACGAAGGTATTGCAATCGGTGAAGAACGTGGTATTTCATTGGGAATCACGCAAGGTGCATATCAAAAAGCTGTTGAAACTGCGAAAAAGTTTCTTTCTATGGGGCTTTCTGTTGAACAAGTAGCTGACGGTACCGGACTGTCTATAGAAGAAATAGAAAAGCTGTAAAAATAAAAAACGCACTCCGGGAAGAGTGCGTTTCTATTTTATGATGAAAATTATAAAGCATATTAGCTGTACATTTCTTTTTGTAATTCTCTGATTTCAGCAGATTCAAGGTAGTCATCGTAACTGATTGATTTATCGATAATTCCTTTAGGAGTAATTTCGATAATACGATTTGCAATAGTACTGATAAACTGGTGGTCTTGTGATACAAAAAGCATTGATTCTTTGTATGCTGTAAGACCGTTATTTAATGCTGTGATAGATTCCAAATCTAAGTGGTTTGTCGCTTCATCCAACATTAAAAAGTTTGCTTCGCTTAACATCATTCTTGAAAGCATACAACGAACTTTTTCTCCACCGGAAAGAACTTTTGCACTTTTTAGAGATTCATCTCCGGAGAATAACATTCTACCCAAAAAGCTTCTGATATAAGTTTCTTCTGTATTCTTAGAAAATTGTTTCAACCAGTCAATTAATGATAAATCAACATTATCAAAGAACTTAGAGTTATCTTTAGGGAAATATGCATAATTGATAGTCTGCCCCCAAGTGATTTCACCTTTATCAGCTTTTTCTTCACCTGCAAGAATTTTGAACAACATTGTTTTTGCAATACTGTCTTGTCCGATAATTGCGATTTTTTCACCTTTTTGTACTGTAAATGAAACATCTTTCAACAAAGTTACTCCGTCGACAACTTTATTAAGTTTTTCGATAGAAAGTATTTCTTTACCTGATTCACGTGACGGTGTGAATGCAATATACGGGAACTTACGTGAAGAAGGACGCATTTCTTCAAGGTTGATTTTGTCCAAAATCTTCTTACGGCTTGTAGCCTGTTTTGATTTTGCGGCATTAGAACTGAATCGTCTGATAAAGTCTTTCAATTCTGCAATTCTTTCTTCTTTCTTTTTATTTTCATCTTTTAATTGTTTGCGTAACAACTGACTTGATTCATACCAGAAATCGTAGTTTCCGGCATAAAATGTCAATTTACCATAGTCAATATCTACGATGTGAGTACAAACTGTATTTAAAAAGTGACGGTCGTGGCTTACTACAACTACGGTATTTTCGAAGTTGATAAGGAATTCTTCCAACCATTTGATAGAGTCGATATCCAAGTAGTTTGTAGGCTCATCCATTAACAAAATGTCTGGATTTCCGAACAAAGCCTGTGCAATAAGAACACGAACTTTTTCGCTTCCGCCCAGTTCTGCCATTTTTTTATCATGTAAATCTTCAGGAATACCCAAACCGGACAACAATTTAGCAGCGTCGTTTTCTGCTTCATATCCGCCCAGTTCACCGAATTCAGTTTCCAATTCACTGGCTCTGATTCCGTCTTCATCGGAAAAATCCGGTTTTTCGTAGATGGCATCTTTTTCTGTCATGATGTCATAAAGTTTCTTATATCCCATAATTACGGTTTCAATTACTCCGTAGTTATCGAATTCATTGTGGTTCTGGCGTAAATAAGCAAGACGTTTACCTTTGTCGATGATGACTTCTCCGGATGTCGCTTCTTGTTCACCTGTAAGAACTTTTAAGAAAGTAGATTTTCCTGCACCGTTTGCACCAATCAAACCGTAACAGTTTCCTCCGCTGAACTTAACATTTACATCTTTGAATAAAATTCTTTTTCCAAATTGCAATGTAATATCACATGCTTGAATCATAATTAATATCCTTTTTAAATTTAGTGGGAATTGTTCCGGCAGAATTAAAACCGGTGTGTATATCTTATGGAAGAAATTACATTATTATATTCTTCATAAGTTTTGTCTGTATAATCTTTTATCCCGTCAGTGTCAAGTTAAGCGTGATTTGCAAGGTAAAATCGGAAAGACGGAATGAATGTAAACATGAAAAAAGGCTTGCCGGATTGAAGACAAGCCGATTAAGAAATTTGATGTTTAAGATTTTTTTATAAGATAGTCGTGAATGCCGACGTTGTGAAGTGCCAATTTTTGAGAATGAAGCATTCCGTAAGTCAAATCACGAATTTCAACTCTGTAAACCGTTACACCGGAAACAGCTTTTTTTGAAATAACAGCTTTTACATTTTCCTTTGCCAAACGACCGCACAGAGCTTGAGCTTTTCCCATATCTTTAAAAGAGGCTACTTGAATGTCATAACGTGTAGAAGAGTAACGTTGATATTTATTGTCTCCCAAACGCAAAACTTCCAATTTTACCGGCATAGTTCCGTCTTTTAACATATCTAAACGTACAGCGGCAGCTTTTGATAAATCTACGATTCGGCCTTTTGCATAAGGGCCGCGGTCATTTATACGAACGATTACTTGTTTTCCGTTTACTAAAGATGTTACTTTTACTACGGAATTTAAAGGCAGTGTTTTATGAGCGGCAGTTAATGAATATGTATTAAAACGCTCACCGTTTGCCGTAAGACGACCGTGAAATTTTGGACCGTACCAACTGGCAATCCCTTTCATTTCGTTGTTGGCAAACATAAAGATAGGCAGAATAAAAAACAAAGCAATAAATAATAATTCTTTCTTTTTCATAATGTTTCGTCCTTTGTAAATTGTTGTTCTGTTATTCTATCGAAGGAAGTGCAGATAATCTTGAATGGGTTATACTTTTCTTTTTCATGAAGTGTTTATAAATAAAAAAACCGGCTCTGAGTATTCAGAAACCGGATTAAGAAAATAATCTATATAAAAATTAACCGTTAATATTTAACATTCTCGGTGCTGCGTCAGAGTATACTTTGTTTGTATTAACTATTTTTTTAGAACGCACTTGTTTAATCTGTTTTTGTATCTCATCAAGTGTTGATGTCAAATTATCTGCGTTTGATACAGCTTTCTTTTGAACATTTTCGGATAATCTTTCTATGCTTTCTTTTAATCCCTGCAAAGCTTCATCTTTTTTATAAGCTGAATTTCTATACATTTTTTCCAATGGTTCAAGAATAATTTTTAATTGAGATAATTCTTTTACTACATCTTTTTCAACTTTTGCATGTGACAATAATTTGTCGGCGTTTCTTGTATTAATATCGATTTCCTGTTGATCTAAAAGTTTTAGATAATCTTCTAATTTTTCTTTTTGTTCTACTAGGTTCGCTCTGATTCGCTTTGCTAAGATTTCAGGTTGCAACATTGATTCCTCCTGCTTGTTTTTTGATTCCTTCCTGCTGAATATTTTTAGAAGCCTGAGCCCAAGCTTCACGTAATTCAGTGAGGTGCTTACGAACTTCTAACAGCGGAACTTTATCTTTTTTTATATTTCCTTCTATTAAACGATTGTTCATGTACATATAAATACTGAATAATCTGCTGGAAAATTCTCCTACTTCCATATTTAAAGAACTCATTAATTCAGAAATAATATCTTGAGTTTTCACAATGTTTATATGAATTTTCTCGATATCACCGCCGGATAATTTTTCTTTTTCTAATATATCTAGGGCTTTGCCTAAAAATTTGATTGCCCCATCATACAGCATTACTACAAGGCGACCTTGATCCGCCGTTGCAATCTCTGTTTGCTTGTATTGCTGATAAGGATTATTAATTGCCAAAACCGTTCCTCCCTAAGTAATCAACGCCGGAAAACGACATTGATAGTTATTTTGATTTTCGGATAAAAAAAATAATTGTTAATAATTTTTGTGCAGATATTTTATTTTCGTCTGATTTTAAACATAGCTACATCTGCACGAAGATTTGCAAAATTGCGTACCGGAACCATTGCATATTTAGACTTTCTGAAAAAGTAATGAGTTAATATTTCAATGTCGTTTTCTTCACAGAAATCATAAAAATCATTAACTGTCAGAAGTTTAATATTCGGAGTTTCGTACCATTTATCCGGCAGAGTAGGTGTTGCCGGCATTCTTCCGCCTGTCAAAAGTTTTAATCGCAATTTGTATTGTCCGAAGTTCGGAAAGCTTAAAATTACTTCTTTTCCTACACGAAGCATTTCATCAATTAAATCTTTTGGTTTTAAAACCTGCTGTAATGTATGAGTAAGAATTACAGTATCATAAAAGTGATCCGGAAAATCCAATGGCAAATCATTAAGATTCCAGTGAAGCACGTTTATATCTTTATTTATACATGAAAGGATAGCATTGCTGTCAATTTCTATTCCGTATCCGACAACATTGCGTACTTCTTTCAAATGTTTTAACAAACTCCCGTCACCGCAGCCTAAGTCCAGAACACGGCTTCCCGGTGCGATTTCATCAGAAATTCTTGCTGCAACTAATTCTCTGGGTAATTTCACTGTTCATCTCCTACATTTTTCAGAAAACTTTGTACTGCTCTTTCTTGCATTTCGTTTGGAAGTAAAAATGAATCGTGACCGTAAGATGACTCGATATTGATATAAGAAACATCTTTTCCCAGTCGTGCAAGTTCTTTTGCCATTTCCCAGCTGTCATCCGGTGTAAAATGCCAGTCAGATGTAAAAGAAATAATCAGAACTTTTTTGTTTACATTAGAAAATTCCGAAGCTAATGTTTTTTCTCCGCCTTGAGTAAGGTCGTACATATCCATTGCTTTTGTTAGATACAAATAACTGTTGGCGTCAAAACGAGCAATAAATTTTTTACTTTGATGTCGCAAGTAACTTTCTATTGCAAACATCGGTCCGAATCGACTGTAGGATAATTTTTCGTTGATTACGTTTTCCTGAATCATTCGTCCGAATTTATGTTCCATGCCCGTAGTAGAAAGATATGTAATATGAGCAACCATTCTGGCGATTCCCAGTCCGCGTTCCGGTTGATGTTCTTGATTGTAGTAGTCGCCTCCATGATAATAAGGGTCTGCCAAAATGGCATTACGTCCTACTTCATAAAACGCCATAATTTGTGATGATGTTTTGTAAGCCGACGCAATTACAATGAAAGACCGTGCGATGTCCGGATAATTTGTCATCATTGAAACAGTCGCCATACCGCCGAGCGAACCACCGATTACACATTTTAATTGTGTAATACCTAATGAATCTATAAGTTTTTTTTGAACATTTGCCATGTCATTTACGCTTATAAAAGGGAAGGATGAACCGTATGGTTTATTTGTTTCCGGATTGACGGACGACGGTCCGGTAGACCCCATACAACCACCTAAAAGATTGGCACAGATAACAAAATATTTATTTGTATCGACCTCTTTCCCTCGTCCTACGAGAGAATCCCACCAGCCCGGAGTAGAATCGTCATCATCGTGAGATGATGTAACATGAGAGTCTCCGGTAAGAGCATGAAAGATTAATATTGCATTACTTTTATCTTCATTTAATGTCCCGAAAGTTTCATAAGCGAGAGTTATCGGTCCGAAGAATTCACCGCTTTCCAATTGAAAGTCTTTGTTTTCTGCAAATGTATAATATTTGATGTTTTTATATGGAATAATTTTAGACATAACGTTTCTTTCTTTTATTTTATAAATTAATATTCCGGTGAATATAGTTTAATTTTGATTTTTTGTCATCTAAAAAACATTTTGCAATAGATGAATGTGTAAAAATGAAAAGATTGAGTATCGAGGAAATTTTCAGTAAAAAAAAGAACTCCCGAAAAACGAGAGTTCTTTCATTATTAAAGGAAGCTTTTATGATTTTAGAAATCAACTTCAGTGTCGTAATAACAACATTTTAAAAGTTTTTCCATTTCTTCTTGGCTTGGTTGTCTAGGATTTGAACCTGTACAAGCATCAGCAATTGCATTGGTTGCAATTTCCGGTAATTTCTCAAGGAAAACTGCTTCCGGAACAAAACCTTGTTCTGTAGGGTAGCTGTCTGCTCCGTAATTTTTAATACAATGAGGGATGTTTAAATCATCATTCATTTTGCGTAAATATTTGATAAGTAAAGCTACTTTCTCATCATCATTATTGCCGCCTAATCCCATGAAGTCAGCTATTACTCCGTAACGTTTTTTGGCTGTTGCATCTTTTGCGTTAAATGCAATAACTTTAGGAAGATACATTGCATTAGCTGCACCGTGTATAATATGAGCTCCGTAATTTTCAAAAGCAGCTCCTGTTTTGTGTGCCATTGAGTGAACGATACCCAAAAGAGCATTAGAGAATGCCATTCCGGCAAGACATTGTGCATTGTGCATAGAAGCTCTTTTGTTCATGTCGCCGTTGTATGAGCTTACAAGGTCATTTTGAATCATTTTGATTGCATGTAATGCAAGCGGATCGGTATAATCACTGTTTGCAGTAGAAACGTAAGCTTCGATTGCATGAGTGATAGCATCCATTCCTGTATGAGCAACTAATTTTTTAGGCATTGTTTCGGCAAGATCGGAATCGACAATCGCAATATCCGGTGTAATTTCAAAGTCGGCAATAGGGTATTTAATTCCTTTAGAATAATCTGTAATGATAGAGAATGCCGTAACTTCTGTAGCAGTTCCTGAAGTTGAAGGTATAGCACAGAAATGAGCCTTTTTTCTTAATTCAGGAATACCGAAAACTTTACACATTTCTTCAAATGTAATGTCAGGATATTCGTATTTAATCCACATGGCTTTTGCTGCATCGATAGGAGAACCACCGCCCATTGCAATAATCCAATCCGGTTCAAATTTAAGCATAGCTTCTGCACCTTTCATAACTGTTTCTACAGATGGATCTGGTTCTATTCCCTCAAATAGTTCAACTTTCATTCCGGCTTCTTCAAGATAAGATTTAGCTTTGTCAAGAAATCCGAATTTTTTCATAGAGCCGCCGCCGACACAAATAATTGCTCTTTTTCCTTTAAGAGTTTTTAGTGCTTCCAAAGCTCCTTTTCCATGATACAAATCACGTGGTAATGTAAATCTAGCCATAATAAACCTCTCATAAATAATATTTGACATTACAAATGCGTCTGTAATTTATTGATTATGTGTATGATATCACATATAAAAACGCAGTAAAGTTTTTTTTGTGAAAAATAAAACAAGTGAAAATTTAATGATTTTACGGTGGGGAATGCAAACTTTTGGGGCAAAGTTTTATAAACCTTTGCAGGTTTGGGGCTTTATTTGCAAGCAAAGCTTGCACAAAGCTAAAACTTTGGTTCAAAGTTTTATAAAACCTTTCGGGTTTAAAGTTTCATTCGCCGACAAGTCGACACAAATATTAATTATTGTTCAAAGAACAACGAGGTTTTAAGGGGTATTTCTCTTTTTTTGTAATCAAAACTGGTTTTGGCTTGCAGACACGGTGAGCATGGAACATGCGAACGAAATATTTTCCAACGGAAAATATCGAGTCGAAAACAAAACCGTTTACATG
>JBGUUT010000066.1:0-2277 GCA_045133795.1 Spirochaetota bacterium | reverse complement strand
TTATTACCAGCGATACAAAAATATTTTGAAACGGAGGAAGGAAAAAAGGCGTTTGAAAACTGGAAAAAAGAACAACTAAATAAAAATCCGCCTAAGAAGTGATAGGCGGTCAGGTTTGCCGTTATCCTGCTCCAAAACGGCAATAGGCCGATGTCCACGTTCTTGGACATCGGCCTACTTTTTATTGTGTTATGTATTCTACTTTAGAAAATCATCTCAAAAGATTGAAAAATTTCATCATCCGTTAAGCCCATCCTTTTAAATAGAGAAACATAGATTAAAATAATCATACTGTAAGACGTATTTGCTATTTCAGTAGTTAATTTTGGTTTGTTTCCGTGGGTAATTTCATTTCTACATTTTACAAGACTTTGTATCAAAGGTTCTGTTATCTCAAGGTTTTTCTGTACTAATATCTTATCAACAACGGTTTTACTTGCTTCATATAGCGCATAAAATTGTTCCGTCGCAGGAAATGTCCACTTGGATAAGCTTCCCGTAATAGATTGATAAGCTTTATCTGTTAAATCGGGATTTTCCGTTTTGTATTCCTTAACAACCTTCTTTACTTTTTTAATCAGGTTTACAATGATGGCTTCCTTCTCTTTTTTTATCTTGCTTTTTGAAAATTCAAACTCTAAAGCAGTACAAATGTTTTTTAGCGAATCATATGTAACATAATGAGCATCTGAATTGTTTTTGGGTAAGAAGTTTATTGAAAAATCTTCCGAATCAATTATCTCAATAAACTTAGTGAATACTCTATCTATAGAACGCAATGAAATTGTACGTATGGGTTTCTTATCGACAATATCCTTAAATCCGTGATTAACGTAAATATTTGCAAACCCCGTATATTGTTCATCTTTAAAATAACATATTATTTTGTCAAATTCAACATTTTGCTGTCTAACAAGTAATGAAGAAATTTTTGTTAACATAGAATAGTAGTCACTGAATTTTTTCAACGGCTGTTCATTTTCAAACTTTAACGAAATAACTGAATTTGTAGTACCTAACTTATTTGCTTTTCTGTCACTGTAGGGAAAAATGGTGCTTTTGAAAGTGCAGTTAGTTCCTTTAATACTTATTTCATATTTCTTTGAAACATCTTTTAATGGCCTAAATTTAATGCTGCAACCATTTTCATACATATTATCTTCAAACTCATGGGGGGGATATATTAATTCAGGGTCTAAAATACAGTTGCCTGTTCCACCAATGAATTCAATAGAGTCAAACCTGGATAAATCATAATATCTTAAATTTGCAGTACCAATAGCATAATAATCCACCAAAAATCGAATACAATTAACAGATTTTGTTGAACCTTGAACACTTAATGCTATATTATAGTTGTTGTCTGTAACCCCATACAAAATTTCGGGTAATTTTATTTTTTCGTTAAATCTAAAACCCGAAACACCATTAAATATTCTCCCTACAAAGCCATCTAATGCAAATGCATATTTTTTTCCTTGCAAATTTATATATCCATATATTTTTTCAGGATGATTCATATCCTCTCTCCTTTTATTGTTTTAATGACAACACTTCACCATTGAAGTCAATTTCCTTTGCTATTAAACGTAAAGCATCTTCTAAACGGTCAAGAATAGCATCGCCCATACGACTAAATCCAAGTTGCTGAACTAACAAGCGGAACAATCCGATTTTTTCAACGGTAATGTTTTGTTTAAGAATTTCTTTCATACCAAGAGATAACTCTTCAAGAGAAATATACTTAACTTCTCTTACAGCGGATGCATTCTCGTGTGGAACACGGAGCATAGGAATTTCTTTCTCTTGCGAATACAAGAATCCGTTTTTACGAGTGATTTTATAATAAGAGCAGTTTCTCATTATGTAATTGAACTCATCACGAACAACGCTCGTTACTTTTTCTCTACCGAAAAGAAAGGCGATACGTTTCAAAAGCCATTCTTCAGACAATGGTGATTCAAGTTCAACGATAGCACGAATAACTCTTAATCTATCGTAACTACATTTTTCAGCTGTTTTATAGTCGTCAGCCATTACGTATTTGGGAAATTCAAAATGCTTTACTTCTGCCACTTCTTCAAAAGAAACGTCATTTGAAGGAGTTTCTTCTTTTTTAGGCTTTATACTTGCATTTTCAACGGCGAATTTTGCCGCTTCTAACAAGCGTTCTTTTTCTACACGTTTATTCCTAAACCAATCGGTTGACCAAATACGATAGAATTTCCATCCCATTCTTTCCAAAATCTCTTGACGAAGTCTATCTCTATCACGAGC
>JBGUUT010000065.1:0-6634 GCA_045133795.1 Spirochaetota bacterium | reverse complement strand
CCGGTGCTCCTGTAAGAATAAGATTTTTTGTATTTTTAAGTAGGTTTGCATATTTTTTTACGAGTGTATCTTCTTGTGGCATTTGTGAGTCTCCTTGTAACGATTCAAAATTTTCTTTATCAAAGATTCTATAATTCTTCCAATTAAAATTTGAATCTCTGTATTCCTTTATTTTTCTTGAGTTTTCAATATATGTTGTTTCTGAGTTAGTTTTTGATAATTTTATACCTAATTTTTCAAAAATGTTCTTTTTACCTTGATTAGAATTTAATATAGGGAAAATAAATGGTTTTAAACAATGCAGTATTACTGAAATTCCTCCAGCCGCTAATCCTTTAAAACCTGAGACAATATTTTTTTCTACAATTTCAAATGCCTTTTCGTCATTATCTACAGCAAGCAAATCAATACACATTTGTATTAACTTTTGTGCATTAAAAGGGTCTGTGTTAGTTTTAGTTGTATAAAAACCAGTCCCAAACATACCAAATGTTATTTTAGATTCATCTTCATAATGTGTAAATTCTCGTGCGTTTACCCTTTCCCATAAATTTGAAAGATGATCAATTAATCGCTCTTTTTCTACTTGTGGTAAATTTGATTTATTAACACTGTCTTTCTTTCTTTCCACACTGTGCTTCCAAGTACCTACAGTTGAAAGATAGATTAAATCTAAATCGTTATAATCACACTCTGAAAGGTCTTGCATTTTAGCGTAACTTTTCACAACTTCTGTTACTAATTCATAAGAGGCATCATAAGTATTGGGATTTAATTCTGTTTTATCTTGTAAATACTCTATAAAAGATAAATACTCTTTTAAGTTATCTTTTATTTTAATAGGATTTTGAGGAACTTTAAAATCAAATAATTCTAAAGTTTCCTTGGTAAAAGCTGAACCATTCATATTTTTTATTAATCTTAATTTCATAAAATTAGAAGCGGGTTCTAACTTATCTATATCAAGATAAAATTTTGAATCATCAATAGTTTCATTAATTGGTATGTCTATTTTCAATACTTCTGTTTTTAATTTTATTTGCTGTTCTTTATGCGAAATATAAATATAAACTATATCACCTACTGCAAAATTTGCTTTTTGTGATTGTTTCCAATCTACAATGCCTAATTCATTAAATGCCGATACAGCATCAAATATTTCTGGATTAGAAGAAATTATCCACTGTTCCTTCGTAATCCCTGGATTATATTCTTCCAAACTCGGAAACCATTCCTTTTCCATAACCTCAATTCTCCTTTTGCCCCAGTAATTTCAGCGTCTTTTCATCCTTTTCGCCATCAAAAAACTTTTCCAAAACTTTTTCAAAAATATCCATTTCCGCAGCAACAGCCGAAAACAGCGTCATACAAGATTTTAATTTCAAATCATCTGGACAACCCAAAATTTTTGTGGCGTCAGAACTTTTTAATGACAAAAGAGCCGTTGAGATTTCAACAAGGCGATTTTTCAAAACATCATCTGCTAAATAAGCAACAGCTTCTGCTTTTCCGGCAATTCCATAATAATTTGCCATTTCGCTAAACCCCAAGCCTTTAAGTTGCGGAAAAATATACCACATCCAATGACTCAACTTTTTTCCGTTTTTAATTTCCTGCAGAGCAACAGAATAGTCTGAGCTTTGAGCTTTTTTGAATCTGTCTAAATTAAATTCCATGAAATCTTCCTTTTTACTTGATGTTTGATTGTTCCCCGATTGCATTGTTCCACTCACTTTCTTTAAATCCCACAAGCACATTTTCTTGAGTAATCAAAATCGGACGTTTTACAAGCATTCCGTCTGAACTGAGTAAATCAAGTTTTTGTTCGTCCGTCATCGCAGCAAGTTTTTGTGAAAGTTGCATTTGTTTATAAAGAAGCCCGCTGGTATTAAAAAATTTTTTCAATTCCAAACCGCTTTTTTGCCAAAGAGAACGCAAAGTTTCTTTGTCCGGATTATTTTCTTTTATATCGATAAGCTGATATTCGACCGCTTTTGAGTTCAGCCATTTTATCGCACGTTGGCAAGTAGTACATTTTGGATAACAATAAATTTTGTTCATAGTTTTCTCCTGTTTGTTTTTTTATTTTCCATATTCAGATTTTGCAATCTATTCAAATGATGTTCCGCAAACATTTTATCATATTCTTACGATTCAAAAAAATCATCTCTCACATTGCCATACAATGCCGTCATTCTGCTGCTTTAAAATTATAAATTGGTTTGATGATTTTCACAATTTCAGCTGTATCTCCGATGTTTGCCACGATATCGTCCATAGTTTTGTAAGCCATGGGAGCTTCGTCTAATGTTGCTTTATTCACTGTACTCGACCAAACCCCTGCCATTTCAGATTTAAACTTTGCCAAATCAAGTTCCTTCTTGGCTTTCATTCGACTCATCACACGGCCGGCTCCGTGCGGTGCCGAACAATTCCAATCTTCGTTGCCCTTACCGATACAAACTAAACTTCCGTCTCTCATGTTGATAGGAATCAGAAGTTTTTCGCCTTTTTTCGCACTTACGGCACCTTTTCGCAAAATCATTTGAGAATTCTCATCATCACATTCTGTGTCAATATAATTGTGGATTGTGGTAAATCGTTCGATAATATCTTCTTCTTTTATATGAAGTCCGATAGAAATAGTTTCAATCATAGCTTTGCGATTCATAGCTGCAAAATGTTGCATAATCTTCATATCGTGAATGTAATCGTCAAAAAGTTCTCCGCTTACATAAGCCAAATCTTGGGGAATATCGGTTCTTATCTGAGATTTTGCCTTTAAAATCTCTTCTTGAATTTCAGTTTCTCGTCCTTCTGATTTTAATTTCTCGATTAAAGCCACAATTTCCGATTGACCGATTCCGTTTAACTGTTTCCACGCCTCTTCTTGATAATATTCTGCAATTTCTTTCCCTGCATGGCGACTTCCGGAGTGAACTACAATGTATAAATTGCCCTCATCATCTCTGTCAGCTTCGATAAAATGATTTCCGCCACCCAAAGTTCCCACACTAAGACACGCTCGATGTTTATCAAATTTTCCACGTACTTTTTCAAATTCAATTTCATCAGCAAATCTGTGAGGAAACTTTCTGATATCCCGACCTGACGGAATATTTTTACGAATAATTTTATCCAACTGTTCCGGATTAAAATATTTACTTGCGTCACTTTCTGCCCTGATAACAAGAGTTTCCATTCCGCAACCGATATCCACACCTACAAGATTCGGAACTATTTTGTCCCCGATTGTCATCGTTGTTCCGATTGTGCAACCGACTCCCGCATGAACATCCGGCATAAGTCGAATTTTTTGTCCGGATACAAATTCTTGATTGCACAATGTCTCAATTTGTTCCAAAGATTTTTCGTCTACCACATCAGTAAAAATTTTTGCCGTATTATAAATACCTTCAACTGTTTTCATTTCTAAATCCTTTATTCCAATCTTAAATATTTCTTATAAATTACTGCCTTACCCTCACCCACGCAAACCATATTTTATTTGGATACGGAAAAAATCGAATAACGATTATCTGCAATGATTGCATTTTTTAATATTTCACTGATTCTGATTTCACTACGTTCTCTGTCTGTCAATGTTACGTTACAAAATGCCGGATATGGTTTGTCATTTACATAACAGCTAAAAGTTCTTATCTTTTTTTCGGCTCTGCTGTCATTTTCTACCATAAAAGAGATTTCAAACTTATTTAAATCTATATGTTGGTATTCTTTATCATAAATATAGTTATCTAACTTAGAATATAAGTCCTTATTGTATTCACAAAATACATCTATCGAATCATCTGAATCTTCCAAAATCAAAAACAACAAATCTTTCGTTGAATCTATCTGACTTAAAGCCTCTTTTTTTAAAACCGGAATCTTTATGTCAAAAGCCAATGAATCAGAATAATTATATTCAACCATTTTTTCATTAGAAAAGCCGTTGAGGTTATTCCGCAAAAAATTGATTGCCTCTTCATCATCCAAACCTTCCGCGACAATTCTGACAGTTGTGTACAATACAGAATTTCGCTCCTGTGTAATGTCTTCCAAATCCCTGATATAAACAGAAACAGAAATTTCTCCGCCGCAACTTACAAGCAACAACATCCCCACCATCACAAATAAACCAAAAAATATTTTCTTTTTCATAAGAAACCTCCAAATGCATATGTTAAATACATTCTACAACATCAACAGTATCAAATAGCGACACTCACAAAATATTTTTATAATTTTTTCAAGTTTTCTTGTTTCCGGGAATAGAAGAGATGATTCCAAAAGAAACGGCGGTAAATGATATAAGTTTTCGAGAAATAGCTAAATTATATAGCTTAAAAAAACTTATGGACGATATAAAAAAAACTGACTGCAACCATAAATAGTTGTGTCAGCTTTATAAAATCTCCCGGACAGTAAATACCAAAAGAAATAATTCTTACACCTTTTCTAAAGGTTCTGCCCAACCAAGTCCTTCTTCATCACATGGAATTACTCTCTCATTATCATGAAAAAGCATTATGTCATTAAATCTTTTTGCATTGATTTCCGGATTTGAGACATCTTTATTCCATCCATTTGAATCTAAAAATTCTACAGATTCAAGTTGCTTTGTCCAACCAAAAGCGGCAATTCCTATTTTTTTAACAGACTTAGGAATAGAAACTTTTTTCAAAGAAGTACCGGAAAATCCCCCATCTCCGATTTCTGTAAGATTATTTGGAAATACAATATTTTCAAGTTTTTCATTTTTGTCAAAAGCATGGCTTTTAATTTTTGTGATGGTCTCCGGCAAAACAACAGTCCCTTCAGCAGATGGGAAGGCAACAAGTTCGGTTCCGTCTTTTGAAAGCAGCATTTGCCCTGTAATATCAGTAGAAAAGTAATTATTTTTTTCATCCACTACAAACTTTGAAAGAGAAGGACAACATAAAATCAGACCGGCAACACCAAAATCAAAGTTTTCAGGGATATAAAGAGTTTCTAAAGCTTTACAAGAAGAAAGAATATCAAAATCAAGATATTTTAAATTGTTTGGAAATGCAAAACTTTTAAGCGAAGAACAATTTGCAAAAGCAGCAAATTCAATGGATATTACACTATCAGGAATAATAATTGATTCTAAAGATTTGCAAGCAGCAAAAGCTTCCCTTTCAATTTCTTTTACACTGCTTGGTATAACCACTGATTTTAAAGAGTTACAACAAGCAAAAGTTTGATCTTTAATTTTTGTAATACCCTCCGGAATTGAAACTTCTTCCAATAATTCACAATCAAGAAATGCTCTGCTACCGATTTTTGTAACACTTTCAGGAATTGTGATTTTCTTTAACAACTTACAATTAAAAAATGCATCGTCTCCAATTTCTGTAACTGAGCTCGGAATTATAATCTCTTCATAAGAGGAATTTTCAAAAGCATTATCCTCAATTTTTTTTATTCCCTCTGAAATAATTAATTTTGAAACATTTTTATCATCATTGATAGAAGTTGATATTTTACTCATAAAATCTCCTTTAAAATATTGTGTAGATTGCCTCTTCGTTTTCCAAAGCTTCCCCAATAATTCCGACTTGTACTACAATGTAATACCACCGCAACTTACACATTACCATAAACAAAACCAAAAAATTTAATTTTCTGAAAACTCATAAAAAAAATTAATCAGTTTCTTGATAATATCACAGTCACTATCTCAAATAGCGACACTCACAAAATATTTTTATAATTTTTTCAAGTTTTCTTGTTTCCGGAAACATACCGCCCCAACGTAATAATTAAAAAGGTGGCAGACCCTAATTCTAAAACGGAATAGAATTTACACTCAAATACCAAATGCTTTTTCTTTTAAAATCTTCCGTTAAATGATACTTTGCTGCAAAAACATTTACGGAGGTTCATTATGAACGAAACATTGGAAGAAGTAGCCAAAGCAGCAAGCAACGCCAACAAAACTTTTACCGAACAAACTGCTTCATTTATAAACTGGTTCAAAGGATTTCTTACCTGGGAAAATCTTTTTAAAGCTGTAGGTGCAGCAATTTTAATTTTTATAATCTATTTAATTTATAGATTCATATTAAAAGCAATAAAGAAAATTCCTGCAGAAAAAACAACACCGCAACGTTCTATGGTAATGACCAGAATTGCAAAGTATTCGTTCTATATAATCGAGCTGATGTTTATTTTAAGCTTATTCGGAATAAAACTTTCGGCTGTTTGGGGAGCCGCCGGAATCGCCGGTGTGGCTATAGGTTTTGCGGCACAAACATCTGTCAGCAATCTAATCAGCGGTTTGTTCGTGATTACCGAAGGTGCTTTAAAAATCGGTGATACAATTATTGTTGACGGTATAACCGGCGTTGTGGATTCAATCAATCTGATTTCCGTTCGTGTTCATACTTTTGACAACCAAATGGTTAGAATTCCTAATTCTACTATTATAAATGCAAATCTTACCAACAATTCTTATCATGCTCAACGGCGTATTACTCTCGGTATTTCTGTCAGTTATGATACAGATATGGCAAAAGCCTTGGAAGTACTTTCAAAAGCTCCGGATTTGTGTCCGACAATTTTGAAAGACCCGGCTCCGGCTGTTTGGTTTGACGGTTTCGGTGAC
>JBGUUT010000064.1:0-3710 GCA_045133795.1 Spirochaetota bacterium | reverse complement strand
GCTTTTTATAACTGGGAGCTTGTTCGTGGTGATGGAAATATTACTAGAGCAACGACCTATAAACTTGAAACTCATATTGATGCAATGCCTGGACAAAGTGGCGGTCCTATGATTAATAGCAATGGAAAAGTAATTGGTATATTTGCATATGGAGCTAACACAAGTACTAATCCTAATTTTCAAGGTGATAATTCTACCTATGTAAATAAGGCTGTACGTGTAACAAACGATATGATTAATTTTTATAATAGTTATTGATCGACGATTATGAATATTTTTAAATACATACTAGTTATATTAGTCGTTTTCGTTTTTTCCGCCTGTAGTCCTGCACAAGTAATTGGTGAAAACATTAATAATGATGAATATCTTTTACCAACTGAACCTCAAATAGAAGCGCTTAATGACATTGAATTCCTTGAACCTTATATTGAAAGAAATGTATCAAAACTGAATTACGGCTTTCTTTATATTGAAGACGAAAATGGAAACCCCGTTAAAAACCTGAAGTGTTACAATGAGGGTGAATGGTACGTTGAAGGCATGGAGGGAGCAGGAAAACATAGTTCAATTTCAATGCCCGGAGGAATTATCCCTGTTTCTTTGATAGAAAAAAGCGAAAAAGTCTTTCTTACAATAGTAAATGAAGAAGCTGAAAATTTTGTTTTTGAAAACATTGAAGCAGACTATGAAAAACTCCTGAACGGTGAAATCTATAAAGTGGTCTGGAAACACGAAACTCCGGAAGAAAGCATTTTAAAATCCGAAAATTATGTAACAGTAAAAGTTTCCTCAAATCCGAAATATGACATAAGCCGCTTTACTGTTCGAGTTGTTCCTTATTACGAACAAGAATCCGAGATAGACCCTGAAGGAGAAACGAAACCTGCAATGGGAATAAATTTTGACGGAACCATAAAAATAGGGACGCTTACTGAAAGTAATACGCAAATAGGAGATTCTGAGAAAGCCAAACTTTTCTATATCGGAAAAGACGGAACTGTTGTAATAAAAACTGAAGATATTCCTAAAACTGAAAAGATCAAATTTATTGTGGACGAAATGGATTCTTACATTATCGCCGTACCAACCATTGAAGAATGGGAATTTGTATTTGAAAGTGGGAAAAATGAATATACTATCACTTTTGAATAAATAAAATAAAAAGAACCGTTGTGTCGGTTCTTTTTATTTTTGATTAAAATCTATTCAACCAACCTGTAAACTAGGTAAAATTTCTGTAAATTATGAAAAATTGTTGTTATTACAGAAAGTTGTTATTAAAATAAAAATGTAATATTACTTTTCAATCTCATTTAATGCTGTTATCATTGTTTGAACAATTTTTATTTCTCTGTTATCGCATTTGTAAAGAGTCCTAACAAGATCTTCTATTTCGGATTCTTTGGACGGTTTCTCGGGGTAGAAAATCTTATCCGGATCAATGGATAATTCTCGAATCAATTTATAAAGAACATCAAAACTCGGCTTTTGTCCTTCATTTTCAATACGATACAAATGTCTTTCGGTTACACCAATCTTGGCAGCAAGGGACTCCATTGTAAAATCTGAGTTTTGCCTTGCTGATTTGATTACATCACCTAGAATGTCATGCTTATTATGCACCACTACTTCACCTCCAACCTATAATTTAAATCTTTGAAGGTGGTATGATAATGGCGTGTAACTTCAAATATATATGACATATTGCGTCATATAAAATACGAACTTCGGTAAAGAAAAAAACTTGATTTTACCGAAGAATGTTTTTGTGCCTTTGGGAAATCAGTTTTGTTTCCGGAGGTGCTTTTTTATTGTGCTTTTGATTTTATTTAATACAATATTAAGAAAAAAAGCCTTGTAAATTACAAAGCAAATTATATTAAAAATACTGGTCTGTTAGTTCAGTATTTTAATGAACACAAAACAGCCGTGCTTAAAAAATGCCGTTATTGGCAATTTGAGCACGGCTGTTTTTATTTTGAGCACGACATAGTTTTTATTCGTGCTCCTCCGTTTCTGATATTTGTTCAAAACAAATTGATGAAATGGAGGACATAAAATGTCGCGATATAAAATAAAAAGATATATTGTTGGAACAAGGAACAAAGACAGAGAAATTCAGAAAGCAATAAATCATTTTGCGAGAAAAGAACGCTATATGGAACATGACCTAAAACGAGAAACAATGGTTATTGATTCGGAAAATGAAAAAGTATTCTTTTATCCGAGCAGAGAAGATTCTTTTGAAAGACTTTGTGATTTGAATGAACAATTTGTTGACGAAAGTAGTTCTACAGAAAACTTCGTCGAAAATAAAATAATGAAAGAAAGGTTACGGGAATGTTTGCTGCTTTTGAGTTTTGCGGAAAGATCGTTAATCGAAGCTTTGTATTACCAAGAGAAAACTGAACGAGAACTTTCAAAAGAAACCGGAGTTCATTATTCAACAATACATAGCAGAAAAAAGAAAATTTTAGAAAAATTAAAAAAACTACTTGAAAATTAAAAATTATTTTGTGCAAACCATCTTTTCAACGGCTAAATAATTGAGAGGACATTTTTCGACCTCCGATTACCTTGAAAAGGCCGTAGGGCTGCATATCCAGAAAAGTAGATACGTTAGCTGTCCGGCTGGCAAAAACCGGCAAGCGACATTGGTAAGTGCGCCGTAATTCATTCGATAGCGATAACATTTGACCATAAAACAGCCATTGGCAAGGCTGTATTGCCATGACAAAGGACAGCTGGATACTTCCGCCCAGCCACAGCCTAAAGCAATGGGGACGGCTTCCGGAGAACCCGGGAGAGAGTAAAAACTCCATGAGGCAAATTGCCGTTTGCAGTCTGCTTTTCTGCCAGCCCTCGGGGAGCAGTGCCGAACAGAGGGAAAACAAATATCAGAAGCGCAGGGACAAGCATATGCTTGTTTCAGCTCAACAACCCAAGCAGCAGATTTTTTCTTTTCCATTTTTTATCCTTCCTTTTCTGCTGCTTGGGTAAAAATAAGGAGGTTTATATTTGAATTGGAATTGCTTGCGCGGGGAAATATATTATATTGATTTTGGTGAAAATATGGGTTCGGAAGAAAACGGAATAAGACCTGCACTTGTAATACAAAATGATAGAGGAAATAAATATAGTAACACTGTAATAGTCGCATCCATAACAACAAAAATTGATAAAAGACATATTCCGACTCATTATAAATTAAATCATAGATGTGGAATTAAAAAAGACTCATTGATTCTTTTGGAACAGATTCGAGCTGTTGATAAAAAGAGAATCACAAAATATATTTGCAAATTGAGTGATAAACAAATGAAAGAAATCGATAAATTAATACATATCAGTTTAGGATTAGACTGTAATGACGAAGAAAAATAAAAAATCCAGTGTGCAAAATAAAATTCGCACATTGGATTTTTATATTTATAGGATTTATTATTTTATATGCAGCAAAGAGAAAGGATGGTTTATTGTGTTTGATGAATATCCGGAAGTGTTGTCAGTAAAAAATACAGCCAAGGCATTGGGAGTAAGCAGAAAGATTGTGTATCTGCTCATAAGAGATGGCGAAATCGGTTATAAGCGGGTTCGCAGCCAGATTCTTATACCTAAAATCTGCCTTGAAGCGTTTATGGGAACAGCAATTGCGGCAATTTATAATGGTGGAATTTCTGACGCTTCGGAAAGGAGTTAATTATGAC
>JBGUUT010000063.1:0-26288 GCA_045133795.1 Spirochaetota bacterium | reverse complement strand
CTTTGCTTGACCCGGAATTGAAGTTGTTTTATGATTATATTCGGCGTGGAACTGCTGATTCCCCATTAACAGGAAAAATAGAAAACTCAATTAATGAACTGAAAGAAAACAGAGAAGTGAGGCGAAAATATATGACATATACAACAAGAATTGCAGAGGCAAAAAGCGAGGCTTTTGAAGATGGCTTTTCTGCCGGTGAAGAACATGGTATTGCTATCGGCGAGAAACGTGGCATAACTATCGGTCGTAACGAGGGAATTTCTTTGGGAATCACGCAAGGTGCATATCAAAAAGCGATTGAAACAGCGAAAAAGTTTTTATCAATGGGGCTTTCTGTAGAACAAGTAGCTGACGGTACCGGCTTGTCGGTTGAGGAAATAGAAAAGCTGTAATTAATTAGAGCGGTGAAATCCGCTTTTTTTATTTGCAAATTGTCTTTCTTAAAGCCTGCTTTAGTTTTATTGTTGTAATAAATAAATATTTTACCCAAAGTCAGAGCTTGCCAAGAAAGGGAGAGGTTATAGGAGAGGGAAAACTGCGGCCTTGCAAAGAGCTGTTTCCCCTCTCCTAAAGATTACACGTTTTGAACCCAAAACGATTCTCAAATGCCGACTTGTCGGCGAATGAAACTTTAAACCCGAAAGGTTTTATAAAACTTTGAACCAAAGTTGCATTTTAATGCAAGCTTTGCTTGCGAAAAGAACTCTGTACTCACTTTCGGTATTTTCTAACGAAAATACTCCAGTTATAAAAATTCTTTAGTCCATCAAATTCTTATAACAGAAAATCTATACATAATTTATATCGAACTAAATCTTATAAATTTATTTTTTTGTTCGATATAACCATACAAATTGACATATTTTTTGTTTTATTTTATATTTTTATTGAGGTCAAATTTATGGTAAAACGAGAATTATGGTTAAAAAAAATTCGTCCATTTTATGAAAATGAACTAATAAAAGTTTTAATAGGGATAAGACGTTCTGGAAAATCAATCATTTTAAAACAAATTCAAGATGAATTACTTGCAAACGGAGTTGGCTCTGACCATATCATCTTTATTAATTTTGAAGACTTGGATTTTTCATTCATAAAAAACGAAACAGATTTACACAATTATATAAAACCTCAAATTATTGATGATAAAAAATATTATTTATTTTTTGACGAAATTCAAAATGTGAAGAATTTTGAAAAGGTACTAAATTCTCTTAGAGCAACACAAAATGTAAGTATTTTCATTACAGGTTCTAACGCTAATCTTCTTTCTGGTGAACTTGCAACACTGTTAGCAGGGCGCTATGTTACATTTAAGATAATGCCTTTTACTTTTGCAGAATGTTTACAAATTCAAAATATTACAAATCCTACAGATTCTGATTTGATGAATTACCTAAAGTTTGGAGGAATGCCACAGCGTTTTTATTTGTCTACAGAATCGGAAATAAAAACATTCCTTTCAGATTTATACGATTCAATTGTACTAAAAGATATAATTTCACGATACAAAGTAAAAAATGTGGAACTTTTAGATAAGATAATAAATTATTTGGCTTCAACTTCTTCTCAAATTTTTTCTGCTTCATCTATAAATAATTTTTTCAAAAATGAAGGTAGGGAATGTTCAAAAGAAACTTTATACAATTACTTATCTTATGTTGTGCAGTCATGTGTAGTAAATAAAGCAAAAAGATATGATATTTCTGGCAAGAAAACTTTGTCCACATTAGAAAAATATTATCTTGCTGACACTGGGTTTGCAAATCTTCATTCATTAAAATTTGATATTGGAGCAATGCTAGAAAATGTTGTTTATAACGAATTAATAGCCCGAGGTTATGAAATTCAAGTAGGTGTTACTTCAAATTCTGAAATTGACTTTATTGCAACAAAAGATGGACAAAAGGAATATTATCAAGTTGCATATATTTTGCATGATGAAAATACAATAAAACGTGAATTTGGTGTGTATCAAAAAGTTAAAGATAATTTTCCAAAATATGTAATCAGTGCTGATCATTTTGATTTTTCACAAGACGGAATAATTCATAAGAATATAATACAGTGGCTTTTGGAAAGATAAAAATATGAAAAATAATGGAAAATGAAATACTTGAATCTGATTTATTCAACCCATTCTTACATAACGAAGGAAGATAATGAAATGAAACGATTATTTTTTATTTTTTTATTTATCTTATTTGTAAACAAAGTTTTTTCACAAGATAATTTACATAACTTTCTTGAGAAATTACATTCTGGTAATTATGTAATTGATTTTTATTGTGATGTATTAGAATCTGGTAACAGAAATACAATACACGAATATTCAGATATATATGTTGATAGGGAATTTCCTGATCCTGATTATGGTGTAGTAAAATACAAATGGTATGATCTAGAAATGTTTTCAATGGATTCGATTGATATCAGAATCGATGATAGTACTAATGAAATTGATGAAGAGTTCTTTTCAATATCATTTCATGGTCTTTATATTGAGAATTTTGCCATAAACAAAAATATCGAAATTCGATTTAAGGAAAGTGTTAATAATGATGAATTTAACGATAGTTTTTCTTCATTAAAGTGGGAACTTGTAAGAAAAAATAATGTTAATACATTCTATTTCAATTTTGACGGAGATTATTTAAATATTTATTTGAATGGAGAAACAGATAAAGATTTATTTGCAACATTCGTAAATATGAATGACGAAACATTGTTACAATTTAAGAATTTAATTGAAAACAATAAATGCGATCTTTCCAAAGTTACTTGGCCTCGCCACGCCGATGGCACTTGTGACTACGAAGATGTGTCTTCTGTTAAAACAGTTTCATCACCAACAACAAACGTTTCTCCAAACAAAACAATGACAGTTTCCGAAAAACTCATCATTGTCGACGAAAACGGCAACGAGATAACAGAGTAATTTTTTTATGCGGTGTTGCAAAAACAGCACCGCTTTTTTTATGTTTTACTTTTTAAGGTGGTAGCAATAATGAATTTTTTTATTGCGGAAGTCCGGCGGGATTGTTGAATCTGTAATGTTTTCTATTTTATTGTACATTAAAGAGTTGTTGTCCGGTTTGAAACGTGTAAAGTTTGTCGAAAAAAATACATCCGCATCCGGTGTCAGTAACGGCATAATATCGTTGAGTAAGCGAACATGGTCTTTTTGAATATCCAAAACATGATTTGACATTTTGCTGTTAGAAAACGTAGGCGGGTCGATTACTACAAGGTCGAAACGCTCACCTTTTTTTTGTGCTTCTTTTAAATAATGAAAGACGTCGTCTTTTACAAACTTTTGTTTTCCGCTGTAATATCCGTTTAGTCTGAAGTTTTCTTCAGCCCATGACAAATAAGTATTAGACAAATCTACACTTACTGTACCGTCAGCACCGCCGTCTGCTGCATAAACAGAAAAACTGCTTGTATATGAAAATAGATTCAAAACTCTTCGCCCTTCTGCAATAGAACGTACCATGTCACGTGTGATTCTGTGGTCTAAAAATAATCCCGTATCGAGATAATCGGTAAGATTTACGATGAAACGCAAACCGCCTTCTTCTACAATCATTCTGCGGCGTGTTTCTGCGAACTTTTCATATTGTTGCAAGCCTTTTTGACGTTTTCTGAATTTGAAGAAAATATTTTCATGTGGGATTTCCAATGTATCTGCTGCTGCTTTTAATAAATCATTTAGCCAAATCTCACGGGCTCTTTCGTCTTCAACTTTAAAAGTTCTGTATTCTGCAGCATGAATTGCATTATTATAACAATCTATAACTACCGGAATTTCGGGAATATCTTTATCATAAACACGCCAACATGTGATATTTTCGTTTTTACGCCATTTTCTCAGTTGTTTTTCATTCTTTTTTATTCTGTTTGCAAGAAATTCTTTTTGCTGATTTAATTTTTCATTGTCCATTATTTTATCTCCGTAAGTTGTTTATATACTGGATTATGCCGGTTGTCAAAACAAGTATTGCAAATTGTATAGACAACGGAAAAAATAAAAGATATAAGTTTTATTTTTTTTCTATATTGGAAGAGGAATTGAAAACTCAAAGGAAAGGAATACTTTCTCATGAAATGGAAAATATTTTTGGTTGTAATTCTAAATTTTATTTATTCTTCGCAGCTGTTTTGTGATGAAAACGTCTCTTTTTCTTTGCCTAGAAAAGATTGGGGAGTAAGCGTTAATTTATCAGGTTTTTCTGTGACACAAAATATTTTTGGTGTAGATGGAAATGAACGAGATATAACGATAGAGGCGGGAAAAAAGATTTTAGGGACAGTGAGTGTTTTCAAAAGTGAGGAATCTGCGGCAGAATGTTGTAATCGTTTTGTTAATAATTTTAAATTACAAAATAATACCGTGTTGGCTTTTGAAGAGTCACAAATTGATGATATTTCTTATGTATATTATGATATTGAAACTCAAAATAATGATTTGCTGAAAGGTTTTGCTTGTTTTTTGGCTAAAGATGATAAAGGTGCAAGTATATCTTTGCTGGCACAAGAAAATGCATCATCATTTTTGCCGGCGTCAAAGAAGATTTTAATGTCATTTAAATTTATAAATGATTATCAACCGCAAATAAGCGAACGTTTGATTTTAGGAAAATATTATTTTGATAATCAAGATTTTTTCTCTGCTTTAGATATTTTTGAACCGATATTGGAAAATCCATTGTTGCAAAAAGTTTTATCTGATGATGATTACAGAACATTAATAAATATTTCATCTACATCTTATAATGTTGTCGGACTGCCGGAATTGGGGATTAAATTATTGGATGACGGGATTTGCCGATTGCCGGAAGATTCTATCTTTTATTATAATCTTGCGGCAATTTATGCTCTTTACGGAATGGAAGATAAGGTTCTTTCTAATTTGGAAAAAGCATACAGATTCAAAGCAAAAAATATGAGCCTTGCCTGTTTGCCCGATCCTTTTCAAGATGCGGCATTTCAGACATTTTTGATGAATTCCGATAATTATCAAGAAGTAAGCAATTTAGTCGGTTGGTTTGCAATACCCTAAAATCAGATAAGTTTCAGTTCTTCATTTATTTTTCGGAACGTCATATCAATATCATCTTTGATAATATAATCAAACTTACTGTCATAAGGTGTTGAATCTTTATTAATCAGAATCATCGGAATATTGTATTGTTGTCTGATTGCCATAGGTAATAAACTTGCCGGTTGTACGGTAAGTGAAGTTCCCACGACTATTACCAAATCGGTCGGAGTTGGGGCGTTTAGAAAATCGATAAAGTTTTCCGGCAGAGATTCTCCGAAAAATACAATGTCCGGTTTTACAACGGCAGAACATTCACATTTAATTATTTCACCGTCTTTTAGTTTTGTTTCATATTCTTCCAGTAAATATTTTTTACCGCAACCTGTACAATGTGCAGTGTGATATGTTCCGTGACAAGCTATCATTTTTTTATTTCCGGCAAGTTCGTGAAGCATATCGATATTTTGTGTAACTAAAAGGTTTAATTTGTTTGCTTTTTCTAATGCTGCAATAAATTTATGAGCAAATGAAGGTTGCGGTTTGTTTATAAATATTTCTTTGGAAAAATCAAAAAACGGTTGAGGGCGTTTGTAAAAATAATCAATATCAAAAACAGCTTCAGGATAGGGAAGATTATATTTTTTTCCTACATAACTGTATATTCCCGTAGGTCCTCTGAAATCCGGTATTCCGCAACTTGTACTTATTCCGGCTCCGGTTAAAATCACAATCTTGTTTGATTTATTAATCAAATCGCATATTTTTTTCAAATTATCCATGGTTTGCTCCTAGTAAAAACGTATTGCAGTTTGCCAATATTAAACTGTTTTTTAATAAAAAAACCGATTTCTGAAAGTAAATTCAAAAATCGGTTGTTGTTGTTTTTGATTAATTTCTAGGCGGGAAATAAGTTGATGTTCCCACACCTTTTGTTCCGCCGTAATTTATTTCAACTTCTACGTCTACAGGTTCACGACCGAATCTGGAAATAGAACCGGAAACGTACGATAGAACGTATATTTTGCCCTTATTATCTTCGATTTGAGTTAAAAGGTCTTTAGTTTCAGATTGTTGATAAGCAGACAGATAACTTCCGCCGGTTCTGTGAGCGATATTTTTGTATACTCCGGAAAGGCTTCCTTCTGCAAATGCGACAATATGAACTCTGATATCGTTATTTAAAGCAAACTGGACAATATCTTCAATTTTAAATTGTTCGAAATCGTTTCCGGTTTCTTCTCCGTTAGTAATTAAAATAACGTCTTTTTTGGAGAAACGTTCAGCCATTTGATAAAAAACAGTTTTAAAAATCTCGCCTTTATCAACAACGTTTACACCGGACAAATGTTCGATAGAATCGAGAAATTCCAATCTTGTACTGCCTAAAGGTAAAGAAACTACGGCTCTGTGTTTGTTTATATTTCCTTTTGTCAGTGAAGCTTTCATATCTACGCTGTTTGCCAACAATAAATTAGTATTTCCGTCGGTAGATTTCATCCATCTGTCGACCAATATTCCTATTTTATCCTTAAACGGCAATAATTTATTGTTATTGTCTAAAATAATTGCAACATCTGAAGTTTCATTTAATGTTTTTGTATATCCCAATCCAACGATAGGAACATGGCGATTGTTTTCATAAACAGTTATGTTTTTAGATGTAAGTCCTATAGGAACACTGAAATCATCTTTTTCAACACGAACCATTAAGTGTACGTCCGGGAATTTTGAAGAGATAATACGTTCTACATTTACATACATACTGTTATAACGACGACGTTCTAATGACATGATAAAAAGTCGTGAAGAATTAAAGTCTCCTACTAAAATATTATCTTCCATATCAACAGAAATTGATGTTCCACGTTGTAAACGTTCTCCCATTGCATCCATTACATAAGTGAGTCCGCTTTCCGGTTCATAAACCCAAACTTTTTTTTCACAAACAATAATAAAACGTCCTAATTTATCTATTGTTAAATCGTAAGGTTTATCAAGATAATCAGCTCCGAATGTACGAATATAATTTCCGCTTGTATCAAATACAATGATTTCATTGCGTTTTCTGTCAACAACAAAAAGTTCATTATTTCTGTAAAGTATCCCGCCCGGTTCGGAAAGTTTTCCTTCTCCCGATGTACCGAAAGAATTTAGAATGGTACCTTCTGTACTGTATTTGTTGATACGTTGATTTCCGGAATCCACAACATATAGATTTTCATATTCATCGAGTGCTAAATATTTCGGTCCCAATAAAGCACCTTCGCCGATACCTTTAAAACCGATTGTTTGTGTTACAACATTAAAACGATTGATTCGGAAAATTTTATCAGCTGCAAAGTCTGAAACGAAAATATCACCGTTTTTTGTTTCGACTACACCGAATGGTTTTTGCAAAATAGGATTTGCTGTCATTATAGAACGGACGATTTCAAGGTTCGCATCAAGTTCTATAATCGCACCGGTGCTGAATGAAGCCAGGTAATAGTGATTGTTATTCCCTATGGCAATTTGTCCGGGATTAAGAAAATTAATGCGATTTTCCCCTTCGTAGTGGCCGCGTAAATCGGTTCTGATAATATAGTTTTTATCAACGAAAATGTCAGATAACATTCCGCTGCGGTTATATAGATAACTAATTTTATTTTTTAAGTTGGTATTCTCGTATCCCATCGATAGCAATGTGTTCCAAGAATATAATGCGTTTTTTTCGTATCCTGCCTTACGATATGCCTCTCCCAGAAATAAACGTGATAAATGATTTTCATTTTGATAGGAGAGTGATTTCACAAGTTCAGATATTGCCATTTCATATTGAGTGTTGTGATATGCCCTTACTCCGTTTTCAAAATAATCTTTTGAATATTCCGGGAATAAATTTAAAATATCATCTTGCTGTGCAAATATCGAAAGACACACAGTCAAAAATAAAATCAATAAATAACTTTTTTTCATATACGATTCCTTACCGGAGCTGTTTTTAAACCAACTACAATATTATAATGTTCTTTTATTTCTTCATTTGAAGTTAAATGTAATGCTGCTTTTAGGGTATCAATACTTTCTTTGATTTCACCCTTTTTATATAGTCCCCAGCCTAAAGAATCGAGATAAGCCGGATTTTCCGGTTTCATGCGTACTACTTCACGTAAAACTTCGACACCTTTTTCGGCATCAATATCTAAATCGCAAAGTAAAAAACCGTATGTGTTTTTTGCATTCAAATTGTAAGGGTCTGCTTTGTGAGCTTTGAATGCTTCGTCCAGAGCATTTTCATAATCTTCCAATTTGTAATAAACGGAAGCAAGGGCTGCGTGAACTTTTGTTGGTTCGAAATTAACTTTTAATAAAGTTTTAAATTCTGATTTTGCCCGGTTCCATTCCTCGGTTCGATAATAAATCACTCCCAAAAGCATTCTGCATTGATGAGTAAAAATAAAATTTACACTCATATCAACGATGGATTTTAAATAAACAACCGCTTTGGTGTAATTTTCCTCTTTCATATGAATAAGACCGAGATAATAATTTGCTTCCGGATTACCCGGATCCCAATCTAATACGTCATTGAAAAATAACTTACTTTCTTCAAATGATTTGCGATTAAAACAATGAATCCCTTCCCATAATTTTTCTTGAATCTCGTTCATTTTGCCCTCCCTAAGCATTTTCAAATTTAGGTAAAGAAATAATCATTTCTGTACCTTCACCGATTTTACTTTTGACAGAAATATTTCCTTCGTGTTTTTCAACAAAACTCTTTACTATTGACATTCCCAATCCGGTTCCGTTGCTTTTTCCGGAAACAAACGGTTCAAAGATTTTATTGGCAATAGTATCAGGTATTCCGCAACCGGAATCTTTTATTTTCCATAAAACAAAATCATCTTTTTTACTTTCTAATATGATTTGGATAGTACCGTTTTCTCCGATAGCTTCCATTGCATTATTTATAAGATTTAAAAATACACGTTGCATTTTTAATTTATCTATAAGTAAAAATATTTCTTTTGCTGATGATTCAAAAGAAATTCTGATATTGTTTTTTTCTGCACGACCTTGTACATTTTCTATTAATTCAAGTAAATATTCACAGAAATTAACTTTTTCCTTATCCAGACTGATATTTCCTTTAGTAAAATCCAGCAGTTCTGTGGTCATTACTACCAATCTGTCAACTTCATTCATGATAACAGATGTTCCTCGCAAAAGAGAACTGCTGACACCTTCAACTTTACTTAATTTTTTTTCTATCAGTTCTGCATACGCTCTGATATTCGTAAGCGGATTTTTTATATCATGAATAATAATCGACGCAAATTTGCCGATTGCTGATAGTTTTTCTGCATTTAATAATTCATTTTGTGCTTCTTGTAATTTTTGATAAGCCTTTTCTAAGGCTCTGTTTCGAGTTTCAAGACTTGCAACGTATCTGGAATTAGCTTCTCTGACAATTGCACTGATTCTTTTTGCTACCGAGTATGCCATGCAAGGGTAGGTTTGGCACATTGCGGAGAACTCTTCTTTTTGTAAGCGTAAAAGCAAAACAGATTGACTTTTAGCTCTTATGCTTGCACTGCGTGGCAGTTGATCCATTATGGACATTTCACCGAAGAAATCCCCGCTTGTTTTTTCAATAAGAAGTTCTTCATTGAACTCAGAACTTTCGCCTAATTTTAAAACATCAACTATTCCGGAAACAATAATGTATAAAGCATCGGCAATAGTGTTTTCTAAAAGGATTATTTCACCGGCATTATATTTTTGAATACTAAATTTATCTGCGATTTTTTCGAAATCTTCGTCAGGAATACCTTGAAATAAAGTAATTCCTTTTAAAAAGGCAGAAATTTCATCTTTATCCATATTTTTAATATCTCCCCACCAATAAAGATAAAAAATCAATATATAATCTTATAATTTACTTTGCAAGTATGAGACTTATTTTATTCCATAAAAAAGCAATTTTTTTTTGCTGATTACAACTGCTTTCTTACAATATATATAATAATTTTTTTAATAAATGTTTTGAGTGTTCCAAATTGGTTGTGAAATAAAAAAATAAGTTTTTTATTTTTTTTGCTAAAGATTTTTATATCCATCCCCGAAAAATACAGTGAGGCACACGGAAACAAGGATGTTTCCGATTATTAATTAACAAAGAATCAAGGAGGATTCACATGGTTATTAATCACAATTTAAGTGCAATGTTTGCACAGAGATCGACAAATTTAAACAACAAAGCGCTGAACAACAACTTGGCAAAAGTTAGTTCAGGAATGAGAATTAACAAAGCTGGTGACGATGCTTCTGGATTAGCAGTTTCTGAAAAAATGAGAAGCCAAATCCGTGGTTTACAAAGAGCTGAAAAAAATGCTGAAGACGGTATTTCTTTCATCCAAACTGCAGAAGGTTACTTACAAGAAACTCAAGATTTGGTTCAGAGAATCAGAGAATTGGCTGTACAGGCTTCCAACGGTATTTATTCTACTGAAGACAGAATGTACATTCAAATCGAAGTTAGCCAGTTAGTTGATGAAATCGACAGAATTGCATCTCATGCACAGTTCAACGGAATGAATCTTATGACAGGTCGTTTCGCAAAACAAGATGCTTTGAATTCTGTTACTGGTTCAATGTGGTTCCACATCGGTGCTAACATGGATCAGAGAGAAAGAGTGTACATTGGTACAATGAACAGCCAGGGGCTTAAATTGAAAAATGCTTCTGGTTTACCACATGCTGCAACTTTCATTTCTCTTTCAACTCCTGATAGTGCAAATGCTGCTATCGGAACGCTTGACGAAGCTGTTAAAATTATCAACAAACAACGTGCCGACTTGGGTGCTTACCAGAACAGATTGGAACACGCTACTAGAGGTCTGGCTATAGGTGCTGAAAACTTACAGAGTGCTGAGTCTATTATCAGAGATACTGATATGGCTAGCGAAATGGTTGACTACACTAAGAATAACATTCTTGTTCAGTCTTCTATGTCTATGTTGGCTCAGGCAAACCAGAAAACTCAAGCTGTTATGAGATTGTTAGGTTAATCTTTAATCTCGTAATAACCAAGGGGAAAATCCTCCTACATTCGTGTAGGGGGATTTTTTTTATTAATTCATAAGTTTGACAATTTATATAATTTTAAGTATATACATCCTAAAATTTGAGACTTTCGGAGACATTTTACATGACTTATTCCTTTATAAATGATTGTGATAAAGATGAAAAAAAAGATTCAAACGGGACTGATTCATTTATTGAAAAGAAATTACTTGAAGAAAGAAAAATAATTATATCAGGCGGAGTTGATTCTCAACTTGCTGAAAAAACAATCAAAACTTTATTTTTACTTGATGCGATTGATCATGAAAAACCGATTACGGTAATAATTAATTCTCCCGGCGGAGAAGTTTTTTCAGGGTTTGCTATATATGACATTATGAAAGCTATAAAAGCTCCTGTTTTTACTCTTGTAACAGGTTTTGCTGCAAGTATGGGGTCGATTATTATGCTTGGTTCTGAAAAAGGGCGACGATATGCAACGAAGAATTCTAAGGTTCTTATTCATCAGCCTCTTATCAGCGGAATGTTTCAAGGACGAGCAATGGAAATTGAAATACAAGCAAAAGAGATTACTGAAACTAAAGAGCGTATCATAAATCTTTATGTCGAAGAAACCGGACAAGACCGTGAAAAGATTTCAAAAGATATTGAGCTTGACTATTGGATGACAGCCGAAGAAGCTTTGGAGTACGGTTTAATCGATAAAATAATAACTAAAATGGATGAAATAGCATTATAAAAAATAAAACCGGGTATTTTTCAATATCCGGTTTTTTTATGTCGTCTTTTTGCAAATAAAATTGCATGAGTTGATTTTGAGTTTTTTTATAACTTATAAGTTATTTGATACTGTGTCGATTATTTTTATTTCATTGCCGTTTATTATTTCAAATACATTCCATATAAGACCTACTTGGTTAGGTTTTATTTCATAAGTTCCTTTGTATTCATTATTTAAATAAACAGAGACTTTTGCTCCGGAGTTTGAGAGTCTGGAACTGTTATAATTGTTTCCATCGCTGTAATTAACTATATAATATTTAAATACTGAATTTGGTGATGGATTTTTAATTGTGATTGTTTCAGGTCCATAGCTGTTTGTATCATCTCTATCAAGCATAATTCCAGGTTCACTCATGTTAGAATAATAAACATGATACATTTCATTTTTTACATGAGCATCCAAATCCGCAGGGAATTCTCCCCAATCAAGAATTATTTTTACACGTTGATAATCGACGGCTTTGGGAATTGAAACATTATTTGTAGAGGATATTTTTCCGTCAGACATTGAAAAAGTTCCTGATGTGGGAACATAACTGCCGTCTTTGGTTACAAGCATTTCATGCTCTCCGTCGTCTATATCATTAGGTAAAATAGCTTTTCCGTCAGTGTCTGTTTTGACATCCCATTTTTTATCAATATTTACATTTGCATCACTGATAGGATTTCCGGAGTCACTGTCTTTTATTATAAGTATTCTGTTCTCGTCTATTACAATATTCTCCTCTTTTGTATAATTCCAAAGTCCGTTTATGTTGAGTTGTTTAATTACTGGAAGATTTTCAAGCATGGTTTTGTGAAGATTAGCCATGTCTTTATTCGTATATTCCTCTGAAAATAATACTCTATAGAATTTTTCATCATTTTTTTTATATTCTGAAATAATACAGGGGATTTTATATCCTTCCAATAATGTTACAAAATCTTTTGCCTTATTTTCATCTTTAAAAGAACCTAAACAAACGTAATTTTCTTCTGAAAATAAAAAAGTACAAATTAAAAGTAATAATATTATTAATCTAAATTTCATGTTATTCACCGTTGTAAAATAAGTTTTAGTATTTTTTTTCTGTTTATAGCAGAACATCTTTTCTTTTGAAAGTATTATTTGCTAGCTTATTTTTTTTAGTTTTTTTACAAAGGGATTGCTTTCTGTTGAATTATCTTAGAGATTAAAGTAAGATTACGAAAAAAATATGTAATTAAAAAGAAGGTTTTAAGTGAAAAAGAAGTTATTATGTTTATTTTTGTCTGTTGTTTGTGCACTTTTTCTCGGTTGCGGAAGATTTGGGGATTGTGATAATGATGATACAGTGGAGAAAAAGCCTGTAATTTATTTGTATCCCGAAACAGCTACAGAAGTTGATGTGAAATTGGATTATGCAGGAAAATTGACTTGTACTTATCCTAAATATGAAAACGGTTGGAGTGTGGTTGCCGAGCCGGACGGAACGTTAAAAGATGTTAAAACCGGCAAAGAGTATTCTTATTTGTTTTGGGAAGGTGAATCGAAAGTAAAATATGATTTGAGCAAAGGTTATGTCGTAAAAGGAGAAGACACGGCTGAATTTCTTCAGGAAAAACTTGCAGAAATCGGGTTGTTACCTAAGGAATATAATGAATTTATCGTTTATTGGTTGCCGGAGATGGAAGATAATCCATATAATTTGATAACTTTTCAGAATGAAGTGTATACAAACAGTGCGATTTTGACCGTTAATCCGCAACCGGACAGTGTACTTCGTGTATTTATGGCGTATAAAGAATTAGAAAAGCCGATTAAGATTGAAAGTCCTAAAATTACACCGTTTGAGCGTAAAGGTTTTACCGTTGTAGAGTGGGGCGGGACAGAAGTTGATAATTAAAAAATAGTTATGAGAATATTTAAGCTCCTTTTTTACAAGGAGCTTTTTTATTAATTAAATTTGTAATCGGCTATTTGCTGCAAATAAAATTGTCGTTCTTCTTCTATTCCGGCAATAATATCTGCTTTGTATTTTTCCCTGTTAAAGCTTTCATCTACGCTAATCAAAAGTTTGTCGGTAAGTATTCCGACTCCCAGTCCTACGCCGGCTCCGATTATTGTACCTATGGGACCGACGGTTGTTCCGATTGCAGCACCGGTCACAGATGCTAATTTTTTTGAAGCAGTTGCGGCAACGTTTTTCGCAGATATTTTTGCCGAAAGTCGTTTCAGTAATTTTGTAGTAATAATTTTTGCAGCGATTCCGCTTCCGATTCCGGTACTTATTGCGATTGCAGCTTTTGAATCCGGGCTGATTAGCGGTGTCGGTTCTTTCATTTTGTAGATTTTTTTCGAATCTGTGCGAATGACAATGTGATAAAAAGAATTTTTATGTGTTATGATATTTTCTGCCAGTATTACTTTTTTTGTATCATTGAACTTTTGGTATAAATTATTGTATTTTGTATAGAGTTCATCCTCTAATTCGTAGTCAAGACATAGCTTTTCTTCCAGATTTTTACCGAGGAAATCTTGCATTTTTTCATCAAGTTTATTTGTTGCGATTCCGGCAAAAAAAGTTAAAAGCTCGGAATATTCATGTGACAAACTGTAATACCAGTCTAAATAATTATCAACTTTGACAGTTATTTGGTCAAAATATTTATTTACCGATTCTGTCAATTCTTTTTTTGTTTCGGCTGCTAATTCTTGTTCCAGTTTTTCTAATTTGTTGACAGTACCGATTTTATAAATATTGTCAGAGATTTTTTCCGTAAGTAATACTGTTTTGTCATCTATATATTTTGCATTTCTTGTATCTGAGCAAAAAAAGTAAGCTGAAAATGAAAGTACGGAAAATATTAAAATGGAAGAAATGCAAAATATAACAACGTATTGCGGAAAAACTTCCTTTGTTTTCAATTCGCTTGTCGGTGCAAAAACAGATTTTATTCGATTGGAATCCAAAAAGAAAAATAAAAAAAAGCGTGTAAGTGAAAAAAATAAGATTCCGCCTTGTAATACCAGAACTGCCAGAATTAACCGAAACGGAATTGCTGTTTGTTGCGAGAAGTCATTGTTTAAAAAAGCATTGCTTACTTGTGCAAAATTATTGATTATCGAACCTATCACAAATGCAATTTGATTTTCTCGGAAGTTTTTATAGTCATGTAAACAAGAATCGGAGAAATCGGAAAATATCCATATCAATAAGGGAAAAAAGATTATTCCGAATAAAATTATTATGCAGTCTGTTGCAGTTTTGTTTTTAATTTCAACATATTTTTCTTTATAAATTCTGGCTGATATTTTCGGAATAAAGAAGCGAGCGATAAAAATCAGCAATAAAGTAATTAAACATGAAATGTATTCTGCAACGCAAAAAGTTGTCATAAAAACGGGAATAACAAATGAAATTGCTGTTCCTGCAACTAAATGGAATAAAAATGAGAAGTGACGTTTTGATGTCAGTTTGTAAATAAAAGTATTTGAGGATAAATGTTTTAGTTTTGCTTCCTTTATAAGTGTGGTTTGTGCGAATGAAAATAAAACAATAGGTAACGTAAATATTAAAACTGCAATGAAATACAGCAGATATGAATCTTGCAGTGTTAAAAATATGGCAATATGACAAAGTATAAATGCAACAATAATTTTTAAAATATCGTTAAATCTCATTTGAAACTCCGAAAGCAGATTTTATCACAAGAACGTAAAAATATGTGATGATAATTACTTTGAAAATGTTGCGTTATTATTTTATGGAATGATTTGCTTCATTTTTGCAAATGAAGTAATATCCGCCTTTTATACGTAAATGAGGGAAAGTTATGGACAGAACATATATTATTGCAGAAATAGGAACGTCTCACGGAGGTTCTTTAAAAAAAGCATATGAACTTATAGACGCAGCAGTATTTGCCGGTGCCGATTGTGTGAAATTTCAATGGGTATATGCTGATGAAATTCTTCATCCGGATACGGGGATGGTAGATTTACCGGGCGGTTCGGTTCGCCTTTATGATAGATTTGTATCTTTGGAGGTTCCGAAGTCTTTTTTTAAAAAAGTTTGTCAATATGCTCGCAGTAAAGGCGTAGCGTTTGCCTGTTCGCCTTTTGGGATACGCAGTTTGCGAGAATTGTGGAAGTTACGCCCGGATGCAATCAAGATTGCTTCTCCTGAATTAAACCATTTTCCGATGTTGGAAGAGTTTTTAAAATTACAAAACACATTGTATGAAGATTCTCAAGTTCCGGTGATTTTATCGTCCGGAGTTTCAAAATTGGAAGATATTGATAAAACTCTTGAATTATTGAAACCACTGAAATATTCGGATTGTTCGCAAGCCGGTTTGCCGTTGATTTCATTGTTACATTGTGTGACGAGTTATCCTGCACCGGAAACAGATTATAATTTGGCTGTATTGAAATTTTTGAATGGACGTTTTGATATACCGGTAGGTGTCAGTGACCATTCGTTGGATCCGGAACTTGTTCCGGCGATTTGTGTTGCGGCCGGCGGAAAAATTATAGAAAAGCATATTACGTTGAGTAAGGAAACCGACGGGCTTGATGACCCGGTAGCACTTACTCCGGAACAATTTGCAAAAATGGTTCAACGAGTTCATGCCGTAGATTTATTGAATGAAGAAGAACGTTTGCCTTATCTTATCAAAGAATTCGGAGCGGAAAAAGTAAATGCGATTTTAGGCGACGGGCAGAAAAAACTTGCACCGTCGGAAGAAGCTAATTACAAAAGGACAAATCGTTCGATTCATT
Source organism: Spirochaetota bacterium (assembly GCA_045133795.1). Classification (GTDB taxonomy): domain Bacteria; phylum Spirochaetota; class GWE2-31-10; order GWE2-31-10; family GWE2-31-10; genus RGIG8597. Next base: position 9,648 of record JBGUUT010000063.1, on the reverse strand, counting down.
ATTTGAAGTCATTAAAAGCCGGAAAAAAAATAAAAGCAAAAGATATTGCCGTATTGCGAACTGAAAAAGTTCTTACTCCGGGAATATCTCCGGAGCATTTCAAAGCTGTTCAGGGAAGAAAGCTTGCCGTTGATGTAACTGCCGGTGCCGGTCTTTTGTGGGAAGATTTGGAAGCATAATTTTATATTTGAGTGAGGAAATAGATGAAAAAGATGATAATTAAAAGAATTGCGTTAATGTCGCTTATTGTTGCTAATGTTGTTTCTTGCAATAAAAAGAACCTTAACCAAGATACGGTAAAGATAAATAATCAGCAAATTAATGTTGATATTATCGATAGTTCAAAATCAGAAGAAAAGTTTATTTCCTCGCAAGATTTTTTTATTCCGGATTATACGCCTTGTGAACCGGAACCACAAACGGAAGCACGATTTGTGAAATTGCAAAAAGTTTCATCGTCTGAAAAAGTGGCTTCGATTATTCCGGGATTGCGTAAATTAAATGCTTACAAAACAGATTATAAAGGTAAAAAGAAAATAGAAAAACGTAACAGCACGGAAAAATCTCAACCGGACTTGTTTACAAAACAAATTTCGTCATCGTTGACTGTTTGTGATTGGGGGCCGAAAGGTTCGATTCCGGCAGAAGTTCGCAATCCGTCGTTTTATGTGCTTTTTTCACAGCCGATGGTAGCACTGGAAGCTTTGAATAATCCAGAAACAACATCTTCTTATTTTAGTATTTCACCGAAAATAGACGGGGTTTTTCGTTGGAAAGGAACGTCGCTTTTATGTTTTGATGCGTCACAGCCTTGCGAGCCGCAGGGATTTTACACAATTATCGTTAATCCTCAGGTTAAATCTTTGTACGGAAAAACAATCGAAGGTGAAACGACTTTTACGACTGCGGCAGCGGCACTGAAAATAGTTTGGTTTGCTGCCGGCGGTAAATATGCAGAAGAAAATCATGTACGTTTTGATAATAATGATGTTCCGCCGGAAGCTGCAAAAGATGTTTTGGTTCAATTCAACTACGATATAGATGTACAAAAAGCTACGGAGTTGTCGGTAATTACGGCGAATGGTAAAAAGTTGAACTTTATGGCAACACAGGAAAAGCCGAATATTATCGCTTATCATATTACAGATAAATTGGCTCCCAGAAATCAGATTAAGATAAGTGTCGGTTCCGGAAAAAATATTACGGAAGTTTCATATTCGACATTGCAAGATTTTAAATATACTTATGTTTACAACGGAGATTCTACGGAGAAGAAAAAATTTCCCGTTCATTTGTGTTTTTCTCATCCGGTTGATTCGAAATCTGTAGAAAAATCTTTTAGTTATATTTTAGCAGACGGAAAAAAAGGTGAAGTCAAAGCTGAAAATATTAAAGTGTCAAACAATGAAGTAATTATTTTCGGTTTGCCGGTAACTTATAAGGATAAATATTCGGTTACGATTACCGAGCAACTTTGTGATATTTACGGGCAAAAGTTAGATAACAGCTCAACGATAGAAATAAAAGTCCCGGATGCAGCAAGTGAATTTAAATTGGGAATGTACGGGGCGAAAATGCTGGAGAAACGTTCCGATTGTCCGGCAAGAATTATGTTTGAATATCAAAATGTTTTGGAAGATTCCGGATACAGTATTCGAAAAACAGATAATCCGCTGACAGAAGAAATTAAAGATTTGGATGTAAAATCTTTGCCCGGTTATAAAGAATTATCTGTTTTACCTCGTAATGAGAAAATTTTTGAGATGGTTGATTTAGATTCCTATCTTACAAACGGAACCGGAATGGTGCGTCTCGATACATCTGTACGTACTGCATCGACTTGGCGAAAAGAAGGCTTTTTTACTCATAAAAATTATTCAACTATTCAGGTTACTGATTTAGGGGTTACGGTGCGTTACGGCGTAAATAAAGCTGTAGTATTGGTGACACAACTTTCTACTGGAAATCCGGTGGAAAATGCGAATGTGTATATTTATAATAGTAAAGAAAATACCTTAAACGATTGTTTTAACGGAAAATATTTGGCGTATGAAAAAACTTCGTCCGATGGCTTTGCAGTGATTCCTTTAGCTGCGGAAGTTGCCGAAAAGCTTTTTGTCGGATATGAAGATTTTTTTGCCGTTGCGGTAGAAAAAGATAAAGATATTGCGACTTTTAAACCGGACGGTCACTATTCATGGCGTGCCGGAATTTATAATACGGACTCTGTTGGTTCTTCATTACAAAACAGACCGAGAATTTTGATGTTTACTGACAGAGGGATATATAAACCCGGTGAAAAATTGTCGTTCAGAGGAATTGACAGAAATCAAGAAATGAAAAGTTTTGCTCCTTATTGCGGAGAATATTCAATTACTTTAAAGAGTAATGACTGGAGAAATCCCGTTGTTTATGAATCGAAAACAGATAAAACAAGTGAATCCGGCGGTTTTTTCGGAGAGTTTGTAATTCCGGAAGATGTAAATCCGGGAACTTATTGTTTGCAATACAAACGCAGTGATTTAAAGACCGAAGAAACTCTTTATTTTACGGTTTCGCATTTTGAACGTGCAAAGTTTGAGTCTGTCGTGACAATGCCGGAAAAGAAAATTATAGCCGGAGAAAAAATAGAAGCTAAATTGGCAGCTTCATATCTTGCTGGCGGAGTTCCTGCAAATGCAAAGGTTGAAAACAGTTGGTATCGTGAACCTTGTAATTTTGTCTCAGGAAAAGAGCAATTAAAAAAATATTCTTTCGGAATGGAAAAAATTGAAGAAGGACGTTCGGAAGTTACAGCTGATGAAAGTACACTTGATAAAAACGGTATCGCAGTGCTTTCATGTGCAACCGCCGGAAATAAAACAAAAGGAATTTCTTATCAATATAATGTAAACAGTATGGTTACGGATATAAGTAATCAAAGGATTTCGTCGTGGTCATCGGTGATGGTACATCCGGCGGCATATTATGTCGGAATCTCTAAGCCATTGGGAATCAGTGGATTTCCGAAGTCCGGGCAGAAATTGTCGTTTGAATATTTGCTTGTAAATCCGGAAGAGGAGCTGCTGACACGTGATAATATCAATGAATATGTAGGTAAAAATAAAAATATTTCGGTAACTTTATTTAAAGAGGACTGGAATATTATTCAACAACAGGGAATCGGCGGAAATGTTTACAGTCGTTATGAAAGAAATCTTGTAGCTAAAGATGAACAAAGAATATCTGTCAATCCAAAAGGAAAGATTTCTGTTACACCAAAGGAAGCCGGATACTATATTCTTAGAGTAACGGCAAAAGACTCTGCCGGCAGAGAGACAATTTCGGAAGAGGGCTTTTTTGTAACGGGAAGAGAACGAGTTTTTTGGAATCAAGATAATGTAGCTTCGTTACGTTTGACGGCAGATAAAGAAATGTATAATCCCGGAGAAACAGCACAAATTTTATTGGAAAGTACATTGCCGGCAGGACATTATCTCATAACCGTAGAGCGAGAGGGGATTTTTACGGAAGAAGTTCGCTGTTTTGATAAAAGTATGAATGTTTTGGAAATTCCGATTGCTCGAAATTATGTTCCGGTAGTTTATGTTTCGATAGCTTCATATTCTGTGCGTAACGGAAAACCGTCGACGGAATATGGGAAAACAGATTTGGATAAACCGAAAGGATTTTACGGAGCAACAACGCTATTTGTAAATCCGCGTGTAAAAGCTTTCTCCGTAAAAATCGACAGTTCGAAAGATGTTTATCGTCCGGGAGAGGATGTTGAAATAACTTTGACAGCTTCAAAAAACGGAAAACCGCTTGCTAATGCAGAGCTTTCACTTGTTGCGGCCGACAGAGGCATTTTGGATTTGATTGATTACCATGTACCGAATCCATTAGATTTCTTTTATGCAAGAAATAATTTTCCGTTATCTGTAAAAGGCGGCGATTCCAGAGCGTTGTTGCTTGATCCCGTGACTTACGAGGCTAAGACTTTGCATGGCGGCGATGCAAATATGGCTAAAATGGCAAGGTATAATGCTGACGGAATAGGCGGACAGCGTAATAATTTTAACCCGACAGCTGTATTTTTACCGATGTTAAAAACTGATGAAAACGGAGTAGCGACTTGTAAATTTAAATTGCCGGATACTTTGACTACTTACAGAATTACGGCTGTAGGTGTAACAGAAGAGTTTTTTGCATTTCAGGAAAGCGAAATTGCTGTCCGAAATCCGGTTAATATTCAAGAAGTTTTACCTAGACGAATGCGAGAACGTGATACAAGTGAGCTTGGTGTTTTAATCTCAAATCTTGATTCTGCGGAACATCAAATTACGGTGGGGCTGAAAATAGAATCTCCGGTTGAGTCTGTTGAGGAAAACGGTAAAACATTGCAGGCCGGAGAAGCTTTTGTAGACGGAGAAGTAAAGGAATATAAAATTAATGTTCCTTCAGGAGCAAATACGGTTGTTTATTTTGATGTAGCGGCGGTTCGTGCCGGAATTGTACATGCGGTATTTGACGTTCATTCTGCCGTTATTAATGAACAGATAGTTTGTCCGTTGATAATAGAAAAGCCATATATTAAGGAAAATGTTACGACAACCGGCGTTATTGAAGAAAATGAGAAAACCGTAAATGAAGCTGTTGTGATTCCGAGTTTTGCAAAAGACGGAAAAAAAATGTTGACAGTGAACTTGGATGTCGGCAGTTTAGGAATGTTAAAAAATGTTTTTGAATATATTTTTGATTATCCTTTTGATTGCTTAGAACAAGAATGTGCCGAGATAATGCCGTTGATTCTTTTCGGTAGTAAAATCGGAGATTTCTATCAGGATGTGAAAAATGTGAATGTAACTAAAAAAATAAAAACATTTTTCAATGATGTGGCTAAACTTCAACATCCGGACGGCGGATTTGGATATTGGAAGGAATCTTCGGATTCTAATGTTTATATTTCAATGAAAATCGGCATAACGTTGGCAAATGCACTGGCTGCCGGTTATTCTGAAAAAGATTTGGCGATTAATAAAAAGTTACTTGTTGATTATCTGCAAAGTGAGTTGGAAAAAATGGAAGACGTCGGCAGTGAAGAAAAATTGGAGATTTATTATGCTATTTCTGTACTGGGAGCAGATGTAGATGAAGTATTTTTAAATGAAGTTTATTCGCAGGAAAATGTTTCGATTTCAGCATTGTCACTTGCCGGAATTGTAACTCGTGATATTGAGTTGGCTTCAAAATGTGCGGCAAAAGTCAGAACTTATATTCGTCCTACAACCAGAGGTGTCGATATTTCGACTTTTGAAAATGACACTGTTTCTCCGTACAAAAGAATAATTGCCGGAAGTGAAAAATTGTGTCGTATGGCTCGTACTTTAGAATTGTTTGTAAAGGTAAATTCTCACGATGACATGGTAAGAAAAGTTTTATTTACACTGCTTGAAAATCAAAAATGCGGTTATTGGCATGATTTGTCGACGACTTCAACTGTTTTGAATGCCGTTGCAAAAGTTATCAAAACTAATAAAAGTGAAAATGTAAAAATGTCTGCTAAGGTTCTTTTAGATAATAAAAAAATTGCAGCAGGAGATTTTAAAGACGGCAATATTGAAGCTGTTAATGCGGTTGTAAATGAAAGTCAACTTTCAGACTTCGAAAAAGACAAACAATTGCCTCTGCAAATTATAAAAGACGGTAAAGGTATGTTGTTTTATTCTGCAAGTTTAACTTATTCTTTACCGGAAGAAATGCAAATGCCGCGAGATGAAGGAATCGGTTTGTTTGCAAATATTTATGACGATGTCAGCGGGGAAGAAATTGTAGAAAAGGATTCTGTTGTTCAATTGAAAACAGATAAAGTTTACAGAATGGAAGTCAATGTTTTGAGTTCATATGACAGAAATTATCTTGCATTGAGATTACCGATTCCGTCGGGAGCAGAAATTGTTGATGTTGATTTCGGAAAGGATAATAATGAGTTGCGTTTTGCAAATAAAGAAGAACTTTTTGATAATGAAGCTCATGTTTTTTGGAATGATTTTGTAAAAGGACGTGCGATAGTATCTCTAAGATTCAGAACTGTTCGTCGTGGTGTATTCCCGACTCCGCCGATAAATGCAGAATGTATTTATGAACCGGAAGTTTTCGGACGTACCGGCGGTGTAATTTTCACGATTGAATAGTTAAAGGCTATGAAGAAAACTAGATTTTTGTTTGGAACGGCGATTTTGGTTTTTGCCATTATCGCTTTCCGATTTTTTCTTTCTTTTTCGCCTTATCCCGAATTGAAAGTTTTTTCTGATTTACTTAAAAGTACGCGAATTTATGATTGTAACAGGGAATTAGTACAGATTTTGAGCCTGGAAAACGGATTAAGGCGAGAATTTATTTCTTTGGATAAAATGTCGTCGCAAGTTACGGCAACTTTTTTAGCCGCAGAAGATGGCAATTTTTATCATCATTGTGGAATAGATTTTCTTTCAATTTTTAGAGCAGTTTTTCAAAATATTAAAAACGGCAGAGTTGTCAGTGGAGCTTCTACCGTGACAATGCAATTGGCAAGAATGATTAAACCGACAAGTAAGCGAAATATTTTTGCAAAAATTACAGAAACTGTTAATGCTTTGCGATTGGAAGCAAGGCTTTCAAAAAATGAAATATTGGAACTTTATTTAAATCATCTGCCGTTTGGTTTTAATACAGAAGGCATTGCAAGTGCGGCAAGATTTTTTTTCGGGAAAGAATTAGCATTGTTGTCAAAAGAGGAGCTTGCCTGTTTAGCTGTTATTCCACGTAAACCGGCGTTTTATAATCCTCAGGAAAATCCTGAAAAGTGTGCAAAGGCGGCAATGTTATTTTCCGGTTTGTCGTATGAAAAATTAAAAAGTGCAGCGATGAATGCAAAGAAGTTTATTTATCCCGAGAATATGCCGCATTATGTTCGTTATTTAATCGCACAAAAAGATGTCGGTTGTTATTCTAATGAAGAAATTGAAATTTCAGCATCGTTGATTTTGCAACGAAAAGCTGAAAATTTAATTAGTATGGCTGTGGTGAAATCTTGTCAATCACGTATTACAAACGGTGCGGTTTTGGTGTGTGATAATAGAAACGGAGAAATTTTAGCATGGGTCGGCAGTGCGGACTTTTATGATAATTCTAACGGCGGGCAAAATGACGGTGTGCTTGCCGAAAATCAACCCGGATCCAGTATGAAACCTTTTTTGTATGCAATGGCTTTAGAAAACGGTTTTTCGCCGGCTTCAGTATTACCTGATGTACCGATGGAATTCGGGTATGAACAGCTTTATATTCCTTTAAATTTTAACAATCGTTACAATGGTCCGGTTCGTTTGCGTACAGCGTTAGCTTCAAGTTTGAATGTTCCTGCTGTTTATTTACTTAATAAATTAGGATTGGAAAATTATGTGTCTCTGTTGATTAATCTGCATTTTTTTTCATTAGAGAAATCTAATCCGGGTTTGGGACTGGCCTTAGGAAGTGCGAATGTAAGTTTATTTGAATTAGTACAAGCTTTCTGTGTTTTTCCGCGAGACGGAATTTTTTTATCGCTTGCTAATAAAAAAGGTGAAGAAAAAAATAATAAGAAGATTTTTCAACGTGATACAGCGAGATTGATTTGTGATATTTTATCAGATGCCGATGCTCGTTATTTAGGTTTTGGAAACAGTGATGTATTTAAAATGCCTTTTCCGACAATTTTTAAAACAGGGACGGCAAATCAATTTCAAAATATTACGGCTTTAGGTGCGACTCCTCTTTATACCGTAGGTGTATGGATGGGAAATTTTGATGGTTCTACAGTTGTCGGGGAAACCGGAAGTTCTTTGCCGGCTTCCGTGGTAAAAGAGCTTCTGTTGATTTTACAAGGAAAAGATTTTGTTGATTTTGAAAAGCCGGTTTTATGTGAGAAAAGAAAAATTTGTATACTTTCCGGAATGCTTGCGACAGAAAATTGTCCGGATGTTAAGTGTGAATTTTTACAACATTTTGAAAATGTTAAAGATTGTTCTTGGCACGATACAGAAGGTGTGTCTTATCCGGAAGAATACAGCCGTTGGTTTTATCAAAAAGAACTTGCCGGCAATGTTCAAAATACATGTGTTCCGCTTCAAATTATTGCCCCTCGTAACGACAGCGTGTTTTTTTTTGATTCTTCCTTGCCCGATAACGTACAAAATTTAACGGTAGAAGTTATCGGGGGAAAAGGAAAAAATCTTTGTGTTAAGAACGGAGAAGATACATTTATAATAGAACGACCTTTTTCATTTAAGCTACCCTTGTCTCCGGGAAATCATAAAATAACAGTGTCATGTGAAGATGAAGTGTGCGATGTTTTTTTTCAGTGCAAAAAATAATTTATTTTTTACTGGAGAAAAAAATACTTTCTAACTCTAAAAGAGCTTCGATATTTCGTATGGACGGTCGTTCTATGGTTCCTTTTTCTAAACAGTAAACATTGTTGTTGTGTACTGCTTGAAGTTTTGAATATATAGAGTCTTTTTTTAATTGTTCCTTTATTTCGGTACGACTTGTTAAAATTATATCCGGTTGTGCTGAAAATAATTTTTCGCGACTGTATCCCCAGCCGGAGGTGTCATCTGCGACATTTATTCCGCCGGCAATACGAATAAGATTTGCGATAAAAGTATTTTTTCCTGCCGTATAATCTCCGGATTCTCCGAATGAAATCATGTAATAAACTTTGGGATGATAATTTTGATTTTGAACTCTCTGTTTAATATCTGCTACTTGTGATTGCATTTTATTTATTAAAACTTCTGCTTTTTCGCTTTTTTCTATAATTTGTCCCATATCTTTTATGATTTGATAGAAATCTTCTAAATTTTCTCCTTGCTTGCCAATATACACAGGAATATTAAGTTGTTCGAGCTTGTGGACACTTTCTTTTGTAAAATGATCGGAGGCAACGATTAGATTTGGTTTTAGGGCAATTATATATTCAATGTTTGGCTCGATAATAGAGCCTATTGATGGTAATTTCTTTGCATTTGGCGGGTAGTCACAATAGTTACTTCGTGCAATTAATGATTCTCCGTTATCAAGTTGAAAGAATAATTCAGTCATTGACGGAGCTATAGAAATTATTTGCGGTTTTTCTGATTTTTTTTTAATTGTTATTTTTCTTCCGTATGAGTCAGTATAAGATGTTTTGGTAAGATTTTTGTTGTTATTGCAGCTTATGAAAAAAGTAACAACAAGCAAAAGTAGTATAATTTTTTTTCTTACAAACATTGATTTCTCCATTTTTTTTATTTCCTCTGAAAAGAAAAAATAGTATTTTTTGATTATAATATAAAAAACAGTCCATTTGAATAAAAAATAATATTTTCATTGACAAAATTGAAGTAGTATAGTAGAAGGCATTTCGTCTAATACGAAGACCTAACAGTCTATGTTATAAGCTACGTACTGTAATTTGGACGTTAAAATGTTATGTTTTGGTATTAGTAGTAGAGCTTTTTCTATTTTTATTATTTAGTGAAATAGTTTTTTTAATGAAATATTTCTTTAGTTTGATGAAATATATCTTTAGTATTTTTAGTAATTACAGAGATGTAATGCATAAAAATTAAGAGTAATAAAAAAATGAAAAAAGTTCTTGACAGTAAGCTT
>JBGUUT010000062.1:0-24821 GCA_045133795.1 Spirochaetota bacterium | reverse complement strand
TCTGTTATCGATTTGTTTACCGGAAACACCGACGGGACTTTGACCGGCGGAAAGATAGTAAGAATTGAAGGCGGTAAATTGAAAATCGTCGGCGATGACTGCGGTATATATTTTGTATCTTGCGATGAGGACGGAAACTTTTCTGATGACGAAACGACTTGGTTGCAAATTGAGTCAGATAAGATTGTCAGAAATACAAACAAGACTTTAGAGTTCTTTTTGCCCGATACCCTAGAAAAAGATAAAACTTACAGAATTATCTTGAGAACTAATGGGGTAAAAACAAAAAATGCTGTCAAGACAACGGTTACGGAAATTGTGTCTATAAAATAATTTCTTAACAGCTTAAAAAAAAGAGGACGTCCGCAAAAAACGGACGACCTCTTTTTTGTTTTTAGACAAATGTCTTAATTATTCAGTAACTTTTCCGCTTGGAAGAGTTTTCATTTTTTCATCAAGAGTAGCTTTTTGTTCTTCGTATCCCGGTTTGTTCAACAAAGCGAACATGTTTTTCTTGTAAGCTTCTACTCCCGGTTGGTCAAACGGATTTACTCCAAGTAAATATCCTGAAATACCGCAAGCTTTTTCAAATACATACAAAAGCTGTCCTAAATAGAACTCGTTCAATTCAGGCATGTTGATTTTCATATTAGGAACTTTTCCTTCATAATGAGCAATCAAAGTACCTTCTTGTGCATATTTGTTGATTTCATCGTAGCTTTTTCCGGCTAAGAATTCCAAACCGTCCAAATCGTCAGGGTCAGAAACTACTGTTAAATCGTTCAATGGTTTTTCGATGTTTAAAACTGTTTCAAAAATGAAACGCTGTCCGTCTTGAATCCATTGTCCCATAGAGTGAAGGTCTGTAGTAAAGTCTACTGAAGCAGGGAAAATACCTTTTCCGTCTTTTCCTTCACTTTCACCGTACAATTGTTTCCACCATTCACTTAAATAGTGTAAGCATGGTTCATAGTTTACAAGAATTTCAGTGTGATAATTGTTTTTCAACAAAAGATTTCTTACCGCAGCATAAACTAATGCAGGGTTTTTTGTGAAATCTTTTTCTGTTGTATATTGAGAAGCGTATTCTGCACCTTGTAACAATTTTTTAACATCGATTCCTGATGCTGCAATCGGTAAAATACCAACCGGAGTTAAAACAGAAAATCTTCCGCCTACATCGTCCGGAATGATAAATGTTCTGTATCCTTCGTTAGTTGCCAATTTACGCAATGCACCTTTTTTTGCATCTGTAGTAGCAATGATTCTTTTAGCAGCTTCAACTTTTCCGTATTTCTTTTCCATAACGTTTTTGATGTAACGGAATGCAATACTTGGTTCAGTTGTTGTACCTGATTTAGAAATATTGTTTACATAAACACTGTCTGTAGCTTCGATTTCATCGATAATTGCTTTCAACCAACTTCCGCTGATATTCTGACCTGCGAAAAGGATTTTAGGACCGCCGGTTTTGCTTTTTGAAAGAGCATTGTGGAATGGGTGCAAAAGAGCTTCTGTTACTGCTTTTGTTCCTAAGTAACTTCCGCCGATACCTACACAAATCAACAAGTCACCTTTTGTGTAAATTTCGTTTCCTACTTCTAAAATTTCTTTGAATTCTTCTGATTTCAACATGTCTGTAGGAAGACTTCTCCAACCGATGAAGTCGTTACCTGCTCCGACACCGTTTTCTAAAGTTTCCATAGCTTTTAATGCTTCGTCTTTGTAAGCATCAAATTGTTCGTCTGTAATAAACGGGAATGTAAATGAATAATCTACTGAAATTTTTCTTTCCATTATAAAAAACTCCTTTTTGGATTAATAAAAGCTCATCTAATCAATGAGCTTGAAAGACTTGGGCAATCAATATCATTTTTTTTGCATACTGTAAATATTTTTACCGTTGGGAAGACTGTCTGAGAAACTCAAACAGTCTTATTTTATTTTTGTTATTTGTTGAAAATTTCTTTTATGCTGCTTACGGAACTCATAAGTGCACTTGCTTCATAAGGCATAAATACGACTTTTTCTCCGTTTTGAGAGGCAATTTCTTTCATTGCTTCTACATATTTTAATGCAACCATATATTGTGCTGGATTTACGGATGAACTTTTAAGTGTTTCATTAAGCATTCTTAATGATTCAGCTTCTGCATTTGCGATTGCAAGTTTTGCTTCCGCTTCACCTTTTGCACGCAATACTTGAGATTGTTTTTCCCCTTCTGCTTCGGCGATAAGTTTGTCTCTTTCTCCTTCTGCCTGCAAAATTTTAGCTGATTTTTCCCCTTCTGCTCTTAAAATCATTTCACGGCGTTCACGTTCCGCACGCATTTGTTTTTCCATTGCGTCACGAATATCTTTAGGCGGTACAATATCTTGCAATTCTACACGATTGACTTTTACACCCCATTTATCTGTAGCTTCATCGAGGATTTCACGTAATTTACCGTTGATTGTGTCACGGCTTGTAAGTGTTTGGTCAAGTTCCAATTCTCCGATGATATTACGCAAAGTAGTTTGAGTAAGTTTTTCGATAGCAAGGCTTAAATCTTCGATTTCGTAAGTCGCCTTAAACGGATCTGTGATTTGGTAATAAAGAATAGCGTTGATTTCGATAGTTACATTATCTTTTGTGATAACTGTTTGTTTCGGGAAGTCATAAACGCATTCACGCATATCGATGACATCGGTTCTGATATATTGAATGTATGAACGTCCGTTTCCGTCTGTACGTGAAACTCTTTTTGGTACAATGCGGATTTTGTCTAAAAACGGAATAATAAGGTTTACTCCGGTATGTAGAGTTTTGTGGTATTTCCCCAAACGTTCTACAATCATGACAGTAGACTGTTTTACGATACGAATCCCTTTAATCAATACAAAAAGAATTAAAACCGCGATTAATAGGATTAAAAAGGTAAAAAAAGAAGTTAAAGTTTGCATAATCTGCTCCTTATTTTTTTATAGAAATATTAATTATTAATTTTGCTCTGAGTTTGAAATTTTACAGACAATTACCGTATTGCCTTCGATTCTGATGACACGCACTTTCTCTCCGGCTTCTATAACTGTTTCGTCTTCTGTTCTGGCTTTCCACAAATCGGCATAAAGTTTTACCGTTCCGGAATTTGTTCCGTCAATTTTTGTTTCTGCCGTCAATATTTTGTCTTTCATTGCGTCGACGTTGGACTGAGGTGCGTCTTTGTTGTACAAATATTTTTTGCAAATCGGACGAATGTAAATCAGCAATAAAACAGTAGTGATTGCAAATATACATAAAGGTATAAAAGCTAATTTTGCCGGAATGAATATTGCAAAAACTCCTGCCGTAATACAGCTGATTCCTATCAATGCCAAAAGAAATGATGGTGTGAAAATCTCGCCGATGATAAGTACAATTCCGGCGATTATCCATATAAACCATATATTTTCCATAATATTTTCCTTGTTGAAATAAAAAATTAATTGCCGTGAAAATAATAACGGCAATTAATTTTTTGCTGTAATTTTACCCAAACATTGAAATCATTACACCGGCTGCGATTGCAGAACCGATTACACCTGCAACGTTAGGTCCCATAGCGTGCATTAACAAGAAATTAGAAGGGTCTTCTTCCATTCCGACTTTGTTTGCTACACGTGCAGCCATAGGAACTGCGGAAACTCCGGCAGCACCGATTAACGGATTGATTTTATTTTTTGAGAATAAGTTCATAATTTTTGCAAATATAACACCTGAGGCAGTTCCGAATACAAACGCTACCAGACCGATTAGTAAAATCCCCAATGATGAAAGTTTCATAAACTTATCAGCAGACATTTGCATACCTACACCCAAACCTAAGAAAATAGTAATGATATTTAATAATTCGTTTTGCATAGTTTTAGACAATCTTTCTACTACGCCGATTTCTTTTATAAAGTTACCGAATGTCAATGCTCCGATTAGCGGAACTGATGACGGAACAAAAAGAACGCATAAGCAAAGAACGATTAATGGGAAAAGTATTTTTTCAATTTTACTTACTTCTCTCAATTGTTGCATTTTAATGCAGCGTTCTTTTTTTGTAGTTAATGCTCTCATTACCGGCGGTTGGATTAACGGTACCAACGCCATATAAGAATATGCAGCTACGGCGATAGAACCAAGCATGTCCCGAGAAAGTTTTGAGGCTACATATATTGAAGTAGGGCCGTCGGCTCCTCCGATGATAGAAATCGCACAAACGTCACGCATTGAAAATTCGATTCCCGGTATAAAGTTTAAACAGATTGCACCCAAAAGTGAGCCGAATATACCGAACTGTGCGGCAGCTCCCAAAAGTGCAGTTCTCGGATTGGCGATTAATGCACCGAAATCTGTCATTGCACCTACACCCATAAAAATGATTAACGGGAATAACTCTGTTTCGATACCTGTTTCAAAAAGCATATATAAGAAACCGTGAGGTGGTTCTCCCAAGCCTGCAAGCGGTACGTTTACAAGCAATGTTCCGAATCCGATAGGAATTAATAATAACGGTTCAAAACCTTTTGCTCCTCCGAGATACAGCAGAATGAACGCAATCAAAATCATTACGGCTTTTTGCCAACCGAAAGTAACGCTGACTTCGCCTTTAGAATTGATGTTTTCTGTCTTTTCCGTAAAAAAGGCATAAATCCCGGTTGTTTGTAACAAACCTTTTAATGTGTCTGATACAGAAAAGCTTTCGTCTTCGGCTGCTGTTGTTTCTGTTATCGCAACTTCTTCTACGGTTTCGACTTCTTCTGAAATTACTGTTCTTTCAATGATTTCAGAATTTTGTGTCTTTAGGGAAACAGGAGTAACTGTTGCATTTTTTTGTTGCATATTGATTTTTACAAATCCTACGCAACATATAACAGCTAGAATCCCGATACAGTAAAGTATTGTTTTTTTATTTTGACTTAAAATCTTCATTTGTATTACTCCAACTTATACGATTTCTACTAACGGATCGCCTACGGCTACACTTGTTCCTTCTTTTGTTAAGTAACGAACTTTTCCTGCGTCTGCGGTTTTTACTTCCAATTCCATCTTCATTGATTCCAAAATAATTACTGTATCTCCGGAAGCAACTTCGGAATTTTCAGAAAGCGGTAATTTAAATACTGTTCCTGCTACAGGTGCAGTGATTACTTTTCCGTCGCCGGAAGCTTTCGGTGCAGAAGCTGAACTTCCTGCATCGATTAAGATTGTTCCTTCTTCTCTTACGCTTACGTTGTAATCTACGCCGTCGACATTCACTATATAAGCTTCCGCACCTTTTTTACCGGATGATTTAACTTTTTCCGTAGGTTTGATTTCTACCGGACCGTTTGCTCTTTCGGCAAAGAATTTAGGTGCAACTTGAGGGAACATAGCGTAAGTCATCAAATCTTCGTCGCTGATGTTATCAAGCAATTTTTTTTCTTCTAATTCTGCACGTAATTTATCCAATTCATTAGGCAATAAATCAGCAGGGCGGCAATCTGTAGCTTTTTCAAGTTCAAGTTCTTGCAATGCTTTTTTTACCAAATCGGCATCCGGTGTTGCCGGAGTGCGACCGTAGTTACCGATAAGCAGATTTTTTGATTCTGCGGTAAGTCTGTTGTAACGTCCGAAAAGTACGTTGAATACAGATTGAGTTCCTACGATTTGTGATGTAGGTGTAACAAGCGGCGGATAACCGAAGTCTTTTTGTACTATAGTTATTTCTTTGAGTACATCGTCAAGTTTGTCTAAGGCGTTTTGTTCACGCAATTGATTTTCCAAGTTTGAAAGCATTCCGCCCGGAACTTGAGATAATAAAATACGTGTGTCTACACCGGTAAAAGATGAAGCGTAGTCTGCATATTTCTTTTTTGCTTCTTTGAAATATTCTGCTATTTCACTGAGTAATGCTAAATCAAGTTCTGTGTCATATTGTGTATTTTTTAATATTTCAACCATTGATTCTGTCGGTGAATGACTTGTGCCCATTGATAACGGTGAAATTGCCGTATCAATCATATCTGCACCGGCTTCGATAGCTTTGATAAGTGTAGCTACAGACATTCCGGTAGTAGAATGCGAATGAACGCTTAACGGCAATGAAGTTTTTTTCTTGATAGCTTTTACAAGTTCTTCGGCAACGTAAGGTTTTAACAAGCCGGACATATCTTTTATACAGATAGAATCTGCTCCCATTTTTTCAAGTTCTGCGGCTAATTCTGCATATTTTTCTATTGTATGTACCGGAGTTACCGCATAGCTGATACATCCTTGAATATGTGCTTTTTGTTTTTTTATTGCGGCATATGAAGCTTTCATATTGCGAGTATCATTTAATGCATCAAAAACTCTGAATATTTCTACACCGTTTTTAGCGGCAGTTTCGATGAATTTCTCTACAACGTCATCGGCGTAGTGTCTGTATCCTAATAAGTTTTGTCCTCGCAAAAGCATTTGCATTTTTGTATTAGGCATTGCTTCTTTTAATTTACGAATTCTTTCCCAAGGGTCTTCATTTAAAAATCTGATACATGAGTCAAATGTTGCTCCGCCCCAAGTTTCTAATGACCAATAACCGACTTTATCCATTTTTTTTGCTATTTCGAGCATATCGGAAGTCAACATTCTTGTTGCAAGTAAAGATTGGTGTCCGTCACGTAATGCAACATCGGTAACAGCTATTTTTTTTGCCATTTTTTTCTCCTAATAATAAAAGTATGTTTTGTTATTTTTCTTGTCTGTAATTATTTACTGCCGCAGCAATTGCAGCTACCGGAACTTCTTTTTTTTTCGGTGTCGGAGCCGGTTTTGCGGGCTCATTTTTATTCAGTTTCAAAACTTCAATTACTTTGTTTGAAAGTTTGATTGCACCGATTAAGATGATAAGGAAACTGAATACAATACCCATTCCGAAAATCATTACCCAGGCTGCCTGTCCTAAAAGCTCTGTAGTTGTCATTGGTAACTCCTTAGTTTTTATATTTAAAATAAAGTGTTTTGTGCTTTATTCTTGTATCTTAATTTTTGTAAAAAGGTGACTAAAGGATAATTCTTATGTCTCCCGTAACTATTTTTAAAATTTTTGTACCGTCGTTCAGATATAAAAAGCCGTCATCATCGATATTTTCGATTGTTCCGCAAACAGTCGGACTGTTTTTGTAAATTTCCGAAACTTCAGCTTTCTCTCCGATAAGTTTTGTTTTTGCCAGCCAAAGTTGTTTTATTTCAGAAATGTTGCCGCTTTCTGCTGATTCCAAACAGTTTACAATATTTTCTAAAAGGTCGTTTGTAAAATTTTTCAGATTTATTTCTTTGCCGGTTTGTTCAAAAAAAGATGTTGCCGCTTTATTTGTAATCGAAGCATTCAACTCTTCGGCTGTGGAATTTAAATTAATTCCCACACCGGCAACACACTTGTCGATTTTATTGTTTTTCCAAGTCGATTCGGTAAGAATACCTGCAAGTTTGCATTGTCCGACGAAAATATCATTTGGCCATTTTATCCATGTTTGTGAAAGTCCGCTTTTTTCCAGAGTGTTTACTGTAGCAACGGACAATGCCGCCGTAATCCAAATCGGTTGACATTTGATATTACGCAGTCCGATTGAAAGTGCCAAATTTTTGTCGGCAACGGTAATCCAATTTCTGTCTAATCGACCGCGTCCGGCGGTTTGGTTAAATGTATAGATTACCGTGCGATTTTCAAAATCCTGTTGCATTAATTGCGTATTTGTAGATGTTGCGGTCGGCATATATTCAATTAATGCGAAATGATTTTTTTTCTTTGTCGTATCTGTTTCCATTTGATGATTTCCGCTTTGTTGTGTCAGATATCTAAAGTTTGTATCAATTTCTTCATGGCAGCAGCTGCTTTACCGCGGTGTGAAATTGCATTTTTTTCATCTTCACTTATTTCTGCCATTCCTTTGCCGTATACGGGAGTGAAAAATATCGGGTCGTATCCGAAACCGCCGTTACCTACAGGTGCTTCAAGCAATGTCCCGCAACAATCTTCTTGTATGATATAAATTCTTGTAGGTGAAATATAAAGTACTAATGCACAAACATAAGCTGCATTTCTGTTTGTTTCGCCTTGCATTTCTTTTAACATCAGTTCGTAACGTTGTACGTCGTTGAGTCCCGGACCGCCGTAACGTGCTGTGTGAATTCCCGGTTTTCCGCCCCAAGCTTCTACGCACAATCCGGAGTCGTCGGCAAGTACCGGTAAGCCCGTAACTTCGTATATTGCTTTACATTTGATAAGAGCGTTTTCAATAAATGTATTTCCGTCTTCGATTATTTCTTTATCAAAATTGATTGAAGTTAAATCTTTCAGTTGGATGGAATCTCCGAAAACTTCGGATAATTCTCTTGTTTTATGTTGATTTTTTGTTGCTAATATTATTGTTTTCATTTTTTTTCCTGCTTTTTGAGAGTATATTTCTTTTTAGTTTTTTTCTTATGAATAATGAAGCGTGAGAATAAAACTTTTTTTGTTGAAATACAAATGATTATTTTTGTAACTTTAAAGGATGTTGTCGGTAATTAAAGTAAAGAAAAAGAAGAAAATTATAGATTCTTTAAAAAAAGCTTATAAAGAGCTTGAAATATGAAAGAAAAAGGCTATAACAATTAATTGCTTAATATCCGATATAGATTTGAATTAAGGAGCGTTAGTTATTATGGATTTGTCAAAATTAACTAATAGAGCAGCAGCAGTGATTATTTCTGATAAAAAAATGTTAATCCTGCAAGGTAAAGACGGTAAATGGGGATTTCCGAGTGCAGTTCTCGGAGATGATGAGAAAGTTGATAATGCAATAATTAATTTATCTAAAAATAAATTGGGTGTTGATGTAGTGCCGGCGGCAGAAATCGGCAGTATAGAAAAAAACAACGGCGGACAAGGCGAGATTGTTATGTTTATTCATGTAAATATGGCAGGCGGAAATGTTGCCGTTTCCGATGATTATGCAACATCCAAGTTTGTAGCTTTTGATGAATTCAAAACTTTAGATTTAGCAGCAGATGAAAAGCAATTTTTAGAAGTTTGTGCCGAAGATTTAAAAAAGCACTTAAGCTAATTTTTTATTGATTGAATTATTTTTAAGGAGAAATTCGTGAGCGACAGAGCTGATGGAAAGTTTAATGTTTTAATTATTGATGACAGTGCATTTCAGGTAAAACAAATTTCAAAAATGTTGGAAGCACAAAATTTTAATGTTGTCGGAAATGCTTCAGACGGAGTTGAAGGTTTAAAACTTTTTCAGCAACTCGGAGATGAAATAGATTTAGTAACTTTAGATATTACTATGCCGGGAATGGACGGTATATCTTGTCTTAAAGAAATTATGAAAATTAATCCTAAAGCAAATGTTGTTATGATGAGTGCTTTGGGAAAAGAAGATTTAGTAAAAGAATCTTTGTTAATCGGTGCAAAAGGATTTATTGTTAAGCCGTTGGATGTTGATAAAGTAAAACAAGTTTTGCAATCTATCGTAAAAAGATAAAGGCTGTATTCTATATGGAAGATTTCAGATTACAACTGAAAGACCGACATAAAATTTTATTATATTCACTTTTAGGTGTAATCTGGTCTTTATCTAATGTAGGGTATATAAAATTTATCGGCAGTGCTTTTGCATGGGTGACACTCGCTCCGGTAATTTTCTTTTTGAATAAAGAAAAACAATCTGACGGGGTAAAATATTCTACGCTGTTTGGTTTTACTGCTTATCTTACTCATTTTTGGTGGATGATTGTTCCGGTGACCGGTATGACGAAAACTTTTGGGCTTCCGGAATGGATTATGCCGTTTTCTTTCTTACTTGCTGTTATCGTATTTTTGGGACTATCGTTTTTTTCCGGGCTTAATTATACGCTTTGTTATTCTGTAGCAAGATTGATGGGAAAAAATAAGACTTTCTTGTTTTATTTCTTTTTTGCTGCAGCAGGAACTGTTTTTGATTATTTTTATCCTAAAATTTGGGCGGACTATTTAGGATATTCTCAATATCAAATGTTAAATATTATTCAAGCAGTAGATTTGTTTGGAATCAGTTATATAACTTTTCTTTTGATGTTAACGAATAGTGCGATTGCTTATTTTGTCGAAACAGTATTGGAATATTTTCAAAATCACGGAAGTAAAGCTTTTGATAAAAAGTCTGTAGTTTACGGTGGGGCGGTATTAAGTCTGGTGGTAATAACGTCAATTTACGGCGGAATCAGATATGAAGCGGTGAATAAAATGATGAAAGCTGCGGATAAAGTTTCGATTGGGGTGGTTCAAGGAAATATATCCGGAGCTGAAAAAAAAGTTAAAAGTTCTTCCGAAATGATTCGTACTTATACGGAACTTTCAAAAGATTTATTAAAAGATAAACCGGAACTGATAGTATGGCCGGAATCTTCAATTTCAATTTGGTTTGATGAAAAGCAAGACGACTTTTCTCGTGTAAGAAGACATTTGAGCGGAGACAGTTTGTTGTTATTCGGCGGACATGCCAGACGAGATAACGGACCGGGAGTTCCGACAGATATTTTTAACAGTTTATTTTTGGTAGAATCCAACGGAAGAAAAATCGAGTCTTATTATAAAAACAAACTTTTACCGTTTGTAGAGCGTTCTCCGATACGTCTTTTTTCCTTTATAGTATCGATGATGGGATTGAAAGAATTTTCGCCGGGAGAAGGTCCTCGTTTTATTGAACATGAGAAATTAAAAATAGCTGCAAATATTTGTTATGAAGCTATAATTCCGGAATATGTACGAAAATCAATTTTTAATGAAAAAAATGAATGTGCTAATTTAATTATAAATTGTACTAATGATTCGTGGTTCGGTCGGACGATTGAGCCTGAAATGCATTTACGAATTTCAACAATCAGAGCAATCGAAAATCGTCGTTGTTTGGTGCGTTCTACTTGTACCGGTTATTCTGTTTTTGTAAATGCCAACGGTTTTATTAATTATCGTTCTGATTTGTATAAACCGGATACTCATGCAGAAAAGGTTCCTCTGTTAGAGATAAAATCATTCTATACATCTTACGGTTGGTTTTTTATTTATTTATTCGGAATCATATTTACTTGTTGTATTTTGATTGAGGCATATTGTCGACTTCGTGTATATCTAAAAATTACGCAACGAGAAAAATATGAAGATTATATTAAACGCCGCCACGATATTTGGAGACGATAAGTATAGTCTGCTTCAGAAAAAAAGCAGTTAATAGCTGAAATAGTCTTGTTATCAAAAAAATTTTTTGCTATAAGAAACATCGCTAAGAAAAAAGTGACCGACTGGTCATATTATGGAGAAAAGTTTATGATGAAAATCATCGGAACTGGAAGTTATGTTCCAGAAAAAAAATTAACAAATTTTGATTTAGAAAAAACTTTAGATACATCTAATGACTGGATTGTTCAGCGTACGGGAATCCACGAAAGACATATTGCGGCAGAAGAGGAATCAACAGTTTCTTTGAGTGTTGAAGCTGCAAAAAAGGCTCTTGAGTCTGCCGGACTTTCTCCGGAAGATGTGGATTTATTGATATTAACAACTTCTACTCCGGATTATCAGATTTCATCCAGTGCTCCTATAGTAGCTAATGAATTGGGATGCAGAAAAATTCCGGCGTTTGATTTGAATGCTGTTTGTGCCGGTTTTGTTTACGGACTTTGTGTTGCGACAGGTTTGTTGGAATCCGGAATGTATAAAAATTGTTTGTTAATAGGTTCTGATGTTTATTCTCGTATATTAAATTGGAAAGACAGAAACAGTTGTATTTTATTCGGAGACGGAGCCGGAGCTATTTTATTGAAAAAAGAAGATGGTCCGTCCAATGTTTTAGCTTATGATTATTGCAGCGACGGAAGCGGTTCTGCTCATATAAGAATTCCGATCGGCGGAAGTAAAATGCCGTATCATTCGACAGAAAATCTTATTGAAAACGATTTGTATTTTCAAATGGAAGGAAAAAAAGTTTATGAATTTACCATTAAGGAAATTCCGGCTTGTGTAAAACGTCTTATTGCAAAAGCTAATATTGCACCTTCAGATTTGGATGCGGTAGTTCTTCACCAAGCGAATATTCGTATTATTGATACTGTTGCAAAAGACAGCGGTATTGATAGAGAGAAGTTCTTTGTTAATATTCAAAAATACGGAAATACATCAAGTGCATCGGTTCCTTTAGCTTTAGATGAAGCTGTAAGAGAAGGAAAAATCAAAAAAGGCGATAAAGTATTGATGTTAGGATTCGGCGGCGGATTGAGCTGGGGGGGGATAATTTTAGAGTGGCAATAAATGAAAATATAGATTATAATGACTGTTATGAAACAGATTAGTCTACGTATTTGTATTTTATTGTGTGTGTTTTCCTTAACGATAATTCCGGTTTTATTAATTAATACTTTTTATGTATCTACGGTAATAAAAGGTATTGAACAGCAAAATAAAACTTTTTATTGTGATTTAGTTAATCAATTGGCAGTTAATGTTGATTATTATTACAGTCAATATGCGGAAGATTTCGGTAATATTTCGATGTTTTCAAGCTTTCAGAATATACTGAATCGTCCGCAATTATCGCCGATAGATGAACAGATTTTTTTACATTATTCACCGGCCAGTATAGAATTGCGTGAAAATGTGTCAGCTAAAATTTCGGGGGATTTTTTCCTAGTAGAGTATGACCGTAAGAATCTTGCAAATAATACATTGTACAATTTGATTGATTTTTCGGAAAATATGGCTGTTAATATTGATATGAATAAAATGGATGCGGAGTTGGTTGCCAGTTTAGTGAAACCGGAGCAGATTGGTAAGTCAATTCTTTGCGAAGCTGAGATTTTAAAAAGCAATACATTAGGAAAATATCAAAACCGAACATTTTTCTTTTTCCCTTTCGAGAAAGAAAACCAGGATAAATCAAAATATTTAATGGGTGTAATGTGTAATGAAGATTTCTTCTACAACATTTACAAAGATAATTCCGGAATTGAACGCGGAACTGTTTATTTGCAAGATCAATTCGGAAAATTATTAGACGTAAACCATCCGAGTAGAAATGATTATTTTAAATACGATCCGGTTTTGGGGAAATATCAAAATTCAGAAAAAGTTGAAGATGATATAAGATCAAGAAACAGAATGACTCTTAAAGATTATCAATTATTGAACATTGATTCTGATATCCTTCAAGCTCCTCAATATTTACGACAACGTGAAAAATTTGACAGTGAATCGTGGAATACGCCGAACTGTTCCGTAGTTTTGCATAAACAGAAAAAGTTTTTGTCTGTTTTTATGCGTGCTCCGTTGTCTCAAATCGAAATTTCATATTTTTATCCGTTAACGTTGGTTTACAAACCGGTTATAGGAATTGTTGTAGGTAATTTAATGCTGATGGCGTTACTTTTGATAATAATGAGTTTGGTTATTATCAGAGTAACAAATCGTTTGATGTTGCCTATAATTCAATTGATGAATGTTCAAAAAGATGTAGAACACGGAATCAGCAATGTAGAGCTTGATGAAAAGAAATTCTTTGGCGAATTTACCGATGTCGGACAAAACTTTAATGCAATTGTTGCTAAAATAACCGAAGACCGTGCGAAGGCAAATTTGCTTATTGAACAACAGCAACAGCAAATATTAAATAATTCAAAAGAATTGGAAATTGCAGCAAAAAAGATTGAAAGTGAACGGCTTTTGGAAGAAAAACAGTTGCTTAATATTTTACCGAAAAAAATAATGGAAAAGATTGTTGCTAATGAAAAGATTGAGCCGGTTGTTTATAAAAATGTGAGTATATTCTTTTTTGATTTGAGAGAGCTTTCTGTAAATCCGATATCAAAAGTAACAACGGTAGAATTACTTTCAAAATTGAATCGAATTTTTAATCAATTTGATGAGATAATGAGTAGATACGGATGTTATAAAATCAGAACACTGGGACAAAGCTATTTAGCTGTTTGCGGTGTACCGTTAGAAGATAGTTGGAGTATTCAACATATGATGGTCGCTGCAATCGAATGTATGGATTTTATGAAAAAAGAAGATCCGGACGGAAAACAAATGAAATACAGAGGGACGGTTTTTTCCGGAACTGTTACAGCCGGTATCATCGGAGTAAACAAATATGCTTATGATATTTTGGGAAATATTGTTACGGATATGTATAGTTTTGCGGAACTGACTCCTTTTGGAAAATTGAGTGTTTCTTCAGAGGTTTATAATACTTTACAAAAAAATAATTCTTGGAAATTTGAACGCTTTAAAGAAGTGATACTTAAATATGGAAGAATTGAAGAGATGTTTCTTTTTGACGGAGAAAAAACATGAAAAGTAAAAGACAGTTTTCCAATTATATAATGATGTGTTTTATTATCTTAGTTATGATTCCGGTACTGATAATTGCGATATTTCCGTTTTCAAGTACAACTAAAAAGATGATTATACAAACAAAGGATTTTTATTCAGATATATTAATGCAGATAACCGATAATGTGGATTTGTATTACAATCGATATGATACCTTGTTTAAAGATATCGGGGAATCAAAGTTATTTCAAGATATAATTAACAGATCGAAACAGACTGCAATAGAACAGGTAACTTATTTTCATGACGGCGTGGAAGAAACCGGGATTAAAGGTTTGAATACTTTGGTTTCTTCTAAAACCAGAGGGTCTTTTTGTGTAATAGAGCTCGATCGTCCGGATGCATTGCGTAAAACTTCCTTTTCAATGATTAAATCGACAGAAGATAATGCGTCCTTTGAGATTGAGGGGATTCAAAATGAACCTTTTTTCTTAAAAATGAAAGAGAATAAAAGGGATAAACCGATTGTAGCTTATTCTTATGCTGTAAATTTTCCGGTAAAAGAGCGTCGTGTAATGTTTTTTCGACCGTACAGAAATAAGGAAGGCGATGAAATAAAAGCTATCATGATTATTCTTGAAATGCCGGATTTTTTGTCACAATTGTATGAGGTACAAAACAGTATAAACTTCGGTACTTTGTATTTGATGGACCAATTCGGAAATGTATTGGATAAAAACCATCCGTCAATAAATGATTATTATGATTATGATAAGAAAGCAGGGCAATATGTATTGAATGAAGGTGAAAATCCGAATGAAAAATACGAAGGAATGTGTTTTGCAGATTATCAAATGCTTAATACTGATGAGAGAATATTGAATTCAAAAGAAGTTGAGAAATGTATCGACCTGTATGAACAGAGAACCATTCTTTTTCCGGAATGTAAGGTGATAAATTATGCCGGAGAGAAATTTTTGTTTATTTACATGAAAGCTAAAGATTCACAGATTCAAGCTTTGTATTTTCATCCGTTGAAGCAGATACTTCGTTCTTTTTACCAATTGATTTTCAAAATAGTTTTTATGATTTTGCTTGTATTGATTGCAACAATAATTGTTACCGGCTTTTTTTGTAATCGCTTTTTTTATGAAATTCAACTGCTTACAGGCAAACAAAAAAGATTGCTTGCCGGAGATTATGTTGTAAAGAAAAATGACAGTTTCAGTTTGCGAGAATTTGCAGGTTTGGATGAATCTTTTAATGCGATGGCAAATGCGATATCAAGAACAAATACATTGTTTAAAGATAAAATCGAAAAGCAAGCTAAAGAAATAGATTCTCAAAATGAAGAAATTGAATTGTTTAATTCTGCAATAGAGCGTGAAAAGGAAAAAACAAATAATGTTTTGCGTAATATAGTGCCTGAAAAAATCTTGCAAGACATGACAAAAGGAAGTGTTGCTCCGGAATGGTTTGAAAATGCAAGTATAATGATTTGTGATATCTCAGAAATTAATCCGGACTTATCAAAAGAAGATTTGTCTGTGATGATGAATGAATTAAGTGAAATATTCGGAGTGTTTGATTCTATTGTAGAAAAAAACAATTGTATTCGAATTAAGACTGCAGGAAATGTGTATTTTGCAGTCAGTGATATTTTTGCACAAGATTCGCATGCAGCTTTAGCTTTGGTGAAAGTAGGCGAGGAATTCAGAAAATATATAGTGCAAAGAAATTCGAAATCAAATGTTAAATTGCAGGTAAAAATAGGAATCCATTCCGGAGCAGTTGCAGGAAGTATGATTGGAGCAAATAGATTCAGTTATGATTTATTTGGAGAAAATGTGAATATTGCATGGTATCTGAAATCTTATGCTCAGAACGGACAAATTGCAATTTCTTGGTCAACATATAAACTTGTTGCAGGGGTGTTTAAGTGCAACAAGCAAGAACCTTTTATTATTGAGGGATACGGTTCGTTAGAATCTTATCTGCTTGAGAGTGAAATAGTTTAAGCATATTTAAAAAAAGCATAGTATCGAAAATAAAGAAAATGATGTCTGTTTTCGATAATGATTTTGAATATCTCTTCATAAAAAAGAAGAGGTATTCAAAAAAATAAATGGAAACGCTTATGCTGAAAAAAAATCTTTGTGCAGTACTATTGCTTTTAACTTGTTGCTCTGTTTTTGCACGTTTTAGAGTTCAAGTAATTTATAAAGATGTTTATTATTTCATGGAACCTTATGAAAATATTTCATATCCTACAAAAAAATCACGTAATGTTTATGTGAGTCGCTTTATTGACAAAACACAACTTCATAGAATACGTCTGGACAGTACACAGAAGTCTAAATTGGAGTCTTTGCTTTTTACCGGAGACAGCTATACTTTTAATAATGTCAAATTGTCTTTGGTGCATCCGGCACGTTATCCGGGAAATATGGGAAGTTTTAAGATTGAAAATTTGGAAGATGAACCTTTTGCGATTTATTTTACTGTAGCGGACTATGATTCGATTGTTTTGCAATCTTACATTAATTTTTATAATCCCAGATGGAAAACTTTTACTGAACCGGGAACAGACCTTGATTATATAACTTCTGCCATTGCAGTGCGTGTATTACTGGATAAACTTTCAGGTAGAATAGAGTGGAAGAGCGATTTGCCGCAAGTGTTGACTGTAGATAAAATGAATGAAATTTATATGCAAAATCCGGATTTGGAACGAACGATTAAAGAATATTATTGGGAACGTAAAAATGACGGCGGTTATGTTTTACGTACAAATTTGACTTCGGCGGATGAAGTAGCATTGCGAAAGCTTTTGGACCGTGCGGATTTTAATTTTTCTAAAACATTGGCAGATAAAGAACGTATAGAAGCATACGAAAACTTTATTAAGCAATTGGCTTCTTACGGAAATGCAGAGGAAATATTTGAAAAGCTTGTTCAATTTGTGAGTATTAATATAAGTGCGATAGAAGATTATGATATCGAAAGCGATTGGATTAAACCTTATAACTTACTGTATGTTCGTAAAGGTGATTATAAATCAATTGCGTTTTTCTATTATTATACATTCAAACGACTGGGCTTGGATTGTGAAGCATTCTTTGTTGTTCCGTTAGAAAAAAAAGAGAAACAGGATTTTACAAAGGATATTTCTTGGGAAGAAGTCGAAAATGAATTGATAAAAAATAACATTGCGGTATCGACTAACCTTAATATTAAAAAATATAAATATCCGAAGTTTGCAGATGCGAGATTGCTTGTTGCATTTAAATATAAAGATAGTTGGTGTTATACCGGTGGCGTAGAATGGATTAATACAGATTTAAAAAACAAGACCGGCGAAAGAACAACGGCTCATTATTCAAAAAATGGTTGTTATTATATGAAATTAAATGAAGAATTAACCGGAAGAATAGAAAATGCTCAACCTTTGATGGATGGTTTCGGAAAAAAAGCTCAACAATGGAATGTTTTTCTGGATATTTCCAAAGATTCGCAATAGGGGGAGATAAAATTGTTTCAAAAATATTTACGTAATTCTACTGAAAAAGTAATTCAGGCAATAAATATCGGAACAATGGAATTGGCAAATTTTCAACAGTCAATATTTACACCGGAGTTTATCCTTTTAGGATTGCTGGAACAGGAAGATTCCGGAATCATGCGAATATTAGAAGAAATCGAAATGGAAGCTCAAACCGTTGCGGATACAGTAATAGAGAAGATTTATAATTTATTTCCGGCAGCAGAAGACCAACCGTCATTGCCGGCAGAAATAACATTGAGTCCGGATGTTGAGCGATTGCTGGAAATTGCATCACAAGAAGCTAAAGAATTTCATGATAAATTTATTACAACGGAAGCTCTTTTTCTTGCATTTCTCCATGAAGAAATAAAACCGTCAGGTGATATTTTAAAATCCGTTGGGCTCTCATATGAAAAGTGCAAAGCTGCAACAATAAATATTCGTAACGGTATGACTGTTACTGCCAGAGACGGAGAAAGTCAGGAAAATGTTTTAGATGTTTTCGGGACGGATTTGACAGAACTTGCACAACAAGGGAAGCTTGACCCTATTGTGGGACGAGAAGAAGATATTGAACGAATAGTAGAGATTTTGGCTCGTCGTGTAAAGAATAATCCCGTGATTATCGGAGAACCGGGGGTAGGAAAAACCGTATTAGTCGAAGGTTTGGCTCAGTTGATAGCAGCTCATCGAGTACCGAAAACATTGCAGTCAAAGAAGATAATTCAGCTTGATATTGTTCAATTGACTGCCGGTACAAAGTTTAAAGGTGAATTTGAAGAGCGAATGAAAGCTATTGTCGATGCGTTGGAAAATGCCGGAGGGCGTGTAATTGCATTTATTGATGAAATGCAGACGTTGATGGATTCCAGTGCCGGTTCTATAAAAATGTCAGATATTTTAAAGCCGGTACTTGCACGTGGGCAAGTACAATTGATTGGTACGGCAACAACAGAGAATTATAAAAGAACAATAGAGAAAGACCGTACATTTTCAAGATGTTTTCAGGTTGTTCAGTTAAAAGAGCCGTCTATTGATGAAACTGTCAAAATATTAGAAGGAATAAGTGGAAAATATGGCGTACATCATGATGTAGTTTATGAAAAAAGTGCGTTGGAAGCCGCGGTACGATTATCAGCTCGCTATATTAACGAACGTTTTTTACCGGATAAAGCAATAGATTTATTGGATGAAGCCGGGGCATGTAAAAAAATATTTTTAGTTTCGACTCATCCTGAAGTTTATCATTTAGAAACACAGCTGGCAGAGTTACGCCGGGAAAGAACTATGGCGTTCAGTGAAAGTGCCGGTTCCGGCGGAGTAACGGCGGTTGTTGAATTGCAAAAAAAAGTCAATGAAATAGAAACGAAGCTAAAAAAGATACGTGCAAAATGGAAAGAAGAACAAGAAAAAAGTTCTAATATTGTTACTGCGGAAGATGTGGCAGCTGTTGTAAGTAAAATTACCGGTGTACCGGTTTGCAGAGTTGTTGAAACGGAAGCAAAAAAGCTTGTTGCAATGGAAGATGTTCTTCATAAAAGAATTATCGGGCAAAATTCAGCAGTTACGGCAGTATCAAATGCGATTCGCAGAAATCGAGCCGGGATTAAAGATGCAGGGCGACCGATAGGTATTTTCTTATTTTTCGGGCCTACCGGAGTAGGTAAAACAGAATTTGCTAAGGTTTTGGCTGATTTCTTGTTTGATGATGAGACTAAAATTGTTCGCCTTGATATGTCTGAATATATGGAGCGTCATTCCGTATCAAAAATGATTGGTTCGCCGCCGGGATATGTCGGTTATGATGACGGCGGACAATTGACGGAACAAATCAGGCATAATCCGTTTTCAGTTGTGTTGCTTGATGAAATGGAAAAAGCAAATGAAGACGTGTTTAATTTAATGTTGCAGATTTTTGATGAAGGAAAATTGACCGACAGCAAAGGTGTCGAAGTAAGTTTCCGCAATACCATAATTATCGGAACTTCAAATCTAGGTTCATCGAAGATGTTTGATTTAGGAAAACGTATCGGTTTTGCCGGAACGCCGTCGAAGTCCGAAGATTACGGCGTGATGAAAGAGAAGATTTTGGAGGAAACGAAAAAGTTTTTTAAGCCGGAATTTCTAAATCGTATTGACGAAGTTATAGTTTTTCATCCTTTGGAAAAAGAGCATATATTATCAATAACAAAATTGTTGTTGGAAAAACTACGCAGAAAAATTGAAGATGCCGGTTATATGGTAGAGTTCGGAGATGATGTTTGTGAAAAGATTGCAGATTTGGGTTATTCTCCGGAATTCGGAGCTCGTCCGCTTCGTCGTGTAATTGAAAACCATATTGAAAATGCAATCAGTTTGGAAATCATTAAAGGTAATATTCAGCACGGAAAAACAATTTGTGTGTCTGTAAAAGACGATGAGTTTTATATTACTTGCACAAAAAATTGAAATTGCCGGATTTACTAAAAACAGTTGTACTGTGAGAATGGAAGGAGAAATATGAATAGAATAAAAGTTATCAGAAATTGTTTTGCGGCTTTAGTGGCTACATTTGCACTTGTTTACATTACAGTACAAAGTTTTAATATTCCGGGATATCAGGAAAAAGAAGCTAATCGAGTTCTTGATGAATTAACTCCGCTTCTTGTAATGGATAAGTTAAATGATTATCAGATTGAGAATATAGGTGACGAAAGTATCGTTTTGATTTTAGTTAAGCGACCGGATTCTCCGCAGATTCCCGTAGTTTATGATTGTTCATTTTTCTCGGACGGGGCGGATTCGATTATGAATAAGCTTACGGAAAGCCGAACAAAGCTTCGTTCTTATCAAAGAACTGCTGGAACTCTTCGTTATACTGTGTGGATGCGTAAGTTTCCGGTTTATTATCAGGTGAAATATTTACTTATTCCGATTTTAGTAAGTGTTTTGATTTTTATTGTCGGGTTGATTTTTATTATCTGTATTTTTAATCCGGCGGTGACTCCGGTAATTTCAAAAAAGGACAAAAAAGAAATTATTCTGAAGAAAAAAACAGAAGAAGATGATGATGATTTTAATATTGAAGAGGACGACCGTTATTTACAAGAAGAACTTCGTGCCGTTTCGGAAAAAAGTCAGGATATTTTGAATGCGGATGAATCTTTGGAAGAGGATTTGATAGAGGACGAACAGGAAAGCGAAGATGAAGATTTTACGACGGAAGAAGCTGATGTTGAAAATACAGACGAACTAGAAGCGTACAGTGAAATTTGGGGACGTGATTTTAAAGTTTCGGATGATTTTTTAGAGAATTTCCCGTTGTCACGAATGCATAGACTTTTTAGATTTAGTTTTACTCCGGAACGATACATTTTAACCGGTTTACAAGTAGGAACGTCTTATTTTAAGTGGAAAAATCCGGCAATTTATATTGTACAGGAAGATGAGTTTATTGATGTAAAAAGCGGCGAAATACTTGATGTTTCGGCATTAAATATTGTCAGCAATCCGCAAATGCGTGGTGTCGTACATATTCCGTTATATCCGTACAGCAAGACAACTTTGTTTGGTTTCTTAGAATTTACTTGGGATGAAGATGATGATTTTATTATGTCGGATATTTTGTATTTCTTAAAAGTTTTATTTTCTAATGAAATTAAGACGATTTTTACAAATCAACGAAATAACCAAAATCTAAAAGAACGCCTTAATGACATTATTGATGCAAATGATGATGTTACGATTGCTTTCTTGGAAGTAGATAACAGACATAAAATCTTTAACGAACTCTCAGAAGATGAAGTGAATATTCTTAATATGAAAATTTCTGATGATGTAATGCAGGAATTTGTCGGTTATGTAGTATTTGAAGTTTTTCCTTTTATTTACGGTGTGTGTGATAATTCTCCGGAAGAGGATACCAAAGATAAATTGGAAAGATTTTTTGCGAAGAGTGAAGAGCATAATTATTTTATTTCTCCGACCAGAGGAAATATTGCTGTGACTTTTTCAGCCGGAATTTCATCGAAAAATGAACGCGATATTGATATTCAAAATTTACTCGAAGAAGCAGAATGCGGATTGGATTTGTCACTAGACCACGGAGGTAACAGAATCTGTAGTTTTGGTGATGTGTAATGAAGCAAAATGCATTAAATGCTCTGCGTGATTATTTCGGATATGAAAGCTTTCGCAAAGGGCAGGATAAAATTATAGAATCTGTACTTGCCGGACGTGATACGCTGGGGGTAATGCCTACCGGCGGCGGAAAAAGTTTGTGTTATCAAGTTCCGGCATTGTGTTTTTCCGGCGTTACTATCGTAATTTCTCCGTTAATTTCCTTGATGAAAGACCAAATCGACAGTTTGACACAGCGAGGATATCCGGCGGCAATGTTGAATTCCACTGTATCTCCGGAAATTGCACGTGAAGTAATGGAAAGTGTTCTGTCCGGCAGAATCAAGCTTTTATATCTTACGCCGGAGCGTTTTCGAAGTCAGCGTTTTTTAGAGTGGCTAAAAGGTGTGGAATTGTCGCTTTTTGCGGTAGATGAAGCTCATTGTATTTCGGAATGGGGACATGATTTTCGTCCGGATTATCGCAGACTTTCGGCTGTATTAAAATATTTAGGTTCTCCGCCGGTGTTGGCATTGACTGCGACGGCGACGGAAGATGTTCGCAATGACATCGTGAATGCCTTAGGAATGGCGAAGCCCGAAATTGTAATCAATGGCTTTAATCGTGAAAATCTTATTTACGGCGTGAAAAAATATTATCGAATCGAAGAAAAAAAACGCGGGCTTCTTGAATTTATGCAAAAAGTAAAAGTGCCGGGAATTATTTATACTGCAAGCGTAAAAGATGCGGACGAAATTTATAATTATTTGCGTACTAACAGTAAATTGCGTTTTGCATGTTATCATGCTCGTTTGGATAAGCAGGTTCGTAATAAAGCACAAGATGATTTTTTGCAAAATAATATAGACGTTTTGATTGCAACAAATGCATTCGGAATGGGAGTTAATAAACCGGATATTCGTTTTGTTGTACATTATTCTATTCCGGGAACGATAGAGGCGTACTATCAGGAAACCGGACGAGCCGGACGTGACGGTAAGATTTCATTTTGCTTATTGCAATACATGGAACAAGATGTAAAAATTCAACAGTTTTTTATTGATTCAAAAAATCCTCCGCTTGAATTGCTTCGTAATGTATTGGCTAAATTAGTCAAAATGTCTAAAAAACGAATTGTTTATGAAGACGACGAACTTGAGGGAGAGAAAATTTCTGTTCATGCTCAAACAGCAGTTTATAAGATTTTGCAATATATGGGATGCATTGACCTAGAGTATATACGAGAAGAAGTGTTGGAAATCGAGTTAAATCATCCGCCGAAAGGATGGCAACTTGATTATGAAGGTCTTTGTCGATTTGCAGCGGGGAAAAAATCTTTTTCGATTACAAAACAGAAGCTGGCTCGGCGGCTTGATATGAATTTAGGACAATTAAATGAAACATTGTCGCAGCTGGAAAAAGAAAAGTGTATTTCTGTGGCAAAATTGCGAGCCGGACGACGAGTTAAGATATTGGAAAATAAGATTAATCCGGAACAAGAAAAAGAATATTGCAACATGGTAAATAAGAAGATTAGAGTCGATTATGCGAAACTTGACGCTTTAATTAAGTATGTTCAGTTGGAAAGTAACGATTGTCGTCGTCGAGATTTACTTTCTTATTTCGGCGAAAAATACGAAGCCGAAAATTGTGCAACTTGTGATTTGTGTCGCAAAACATTCAAAGTAGACAAACCTAAACTTTCCGGAGTGGAAAAGAAAATTTTAATGTCGGTGTATCTTGCGGACGTGAATTTCGGTAAGAAAAAATTGGCGTTGTTTTTTAAAGGTTCATTTGAGTTGGACGAACGATTTCATGAATTGGATGATTTCGGAGCTTTGTCAAAGCTGGATGTTGATGAGATTGCCGCACGTATAGATGAATTGGTGGATATGGGATTTTTATATGTTGATATCGGTAAATATCCGGTGGTAAAAATTTCGGCAGACGGCAGAAAAGTTTTGCAGGAGGCAATTAATAAATGAAAAAGATATTATTTGTATGTTTGGGAAATATTTGTCGTTCGCAGATGGCGGAGACAATATTTAGAGATATGGTAAATAAAGCCGGACGTAACGATGATTTTTTTATTGATTCGGCAGGTACTTCTTCTTGTAATCAAGGGCGACCGGCAGATTACAGAGCCATTGCAAAATTGGCACAACACGGACTTTCTACCGAACATAAAGCAAGACAAGTGGAATCAGAAGATTTTGATGATTTCGATTATATCTTAGCAATGGACAGTGACAATTATGAAACATTGATGTGGATGGCCGGAGATAACGAAAAAGGTAAGGAAAAAATTATGATGTTTCGCACTTTTGACCCGGAAGGAAACGGCAGCGTTCCCGACCCTTATTACGGCGGAGATGAAGGTTTTGAAAATGTTTTTAATATGTGTGAAAGAACCTGCAAGTCGTTGCTTGAGAAATTATAAAGTCATCCAATATAAAATTAGGAAGCAATATTTTTTTATAACTACTTCCATATACTATAAATAGTTTTTTTTCTAAAATGCCGACAGAATCGGAAAAAAAAGATAGGGGATGTCTAATATGTATAAATTATAGTGTCATCCCGAATTCATTTCGGGATCTCGGAACTATATGTAGCGCAGATGCTGGACTAAAATCAGCATGACAAAACTTTTAAGACATCCCCATTTTTTTACTGTTAAGAAATTACTTTATAGACACAATTTCCGAAATCGTTGTCTTAACAGACTTTTTTAATTTTATACCGTTAGTTTTCAAGATAATTTTGTAAGTGTTATCTTTTTCTAAGGTATCTGGCAGAAAGAACTCTAAAGTCTTGCTTGTATTTCTGATGATTTTATCAGACTCAATTTTTATCCAA
>JBGUUT010000061.1:0-20717 GCA_045133795.1 Spirochaetota bacterium | reverse complement strand
GTCTATCACCTGAATAAACATTCGCTCTTCTTGATAAAGCAGTTTTAAGATTTCATCATTTATTTGAAATTTTGCCAAACCCATTCTTCTGCTCCATATTTTTTATTAATTAAATTTTTTATAACTTCCTGTTTTTCACACAAACTGCAATTAATCTGCCGAACTCCAAATCCCGATAAAAATTCGGCACCTAATTTTTGCATAAAGTCATTCTTATCAAGATTTAAATTATTTTGAGTATTAACAATGCCGCAACCGTCTGTTAAGTATTCGTTTATATTTTCAGGTTTATGATTCAGATAAACAGAACCTTGTTGTAATATTGCCGTTCTGTTATTTTTTTGGGCGGCTGCAGCGGCTTTTTTTTCGTCAGAATAAACAAGTTCACATCTGGAAAAAGTCTCATTACAAGCAAGTCGACGGTTATTAAGATTTCGCTCCCTAGAAATTATTTGAGTATCCACTTTTAAAGCAGAAAAAACGTTTTGAATTATTTTCGAAACTTTTTTGCACAATTCCAAACCCACATTTTTATTGTCCGAAAGTTTCATCACTATACCGTATGCAATATCGTCTTTATGATATAAAGCGTTTCCTCCGGTAATTCTCCGTGTTACATCAATAGAGCA
This sequence comes from Spirochaetota bacterium, assembly GCA_045133795.1. GTDB lineage: Bacteria > Spirochaetota > GWE2-31-10 > GWE2-31-10 > GWE2-31-10 > RGIG8597. The sequence continues at coordinate 20,088 of JBGUUT010000061.1, read as the reverse complement.
CGGAGTTTTTATAACATCCGACGGAGTAAAACGCCCCAGAGTAATACCGGGACGTCCCCATGAATAAATATGCACCGCTGTAGAATATTCTCCGGAAGAAACACATTGCAATAAATATTCATCAATCGCCATTGCGTTATACACATCAATATCTGATTGATAAACATAAAGAGTTTTATTTTCCGTAAGCATTTCCACGTTGTGCTTCAAGCCATTCTCCGGCATAGTTAGCTGCTGTAGCTCCGTCGGAAGCGGCACATATTACCTGTCTGAAAGCTCCGCTTCTTGCATCTCCGGCAGCATAAAGTCCCGGAATTGCAGTTTCCATTTTTTCATTTGTTACAATATATTTTTGTCCGTCCAAAATTTCTGCTGGTAAAAAAGTCGTAGCCGGCAATAAACCTGTAAAAATAAAAACGCCGTCCGTTTCAAAATCTGTTTTTTCACCACTTACGGTATCTTTCAAAACGACCCCGGTCACACTGTCTGTTCCGCAAATTTCTTCTACGGTTGCATTCATTTTTGTTTTAATATTCGCCGTAGCTTCAACCTGTTTAATAAGTGAATGAACGGCTCTGAATCTGTCTCTGCGGTGAACAATCGTTACTTCCTTTGCAAACTTAGCTATAAAAATTGCTTCTGTTAATGCAGAATCTCCGCCGCCGACAACAACTGTTTTTTTAGCTCTGAAAAACGGTCCGTCACATGTTCCGCAATAACTTACTCCTTTGTTGGCAAGCTCTGTTTCTCCCGGAACTCCCAATGTTCTGTGAGATGCACCGACTGCAACAATTACAGAACCGGCTGTCATTACTTTACCGTCTGACAATACAACCGAAAAACCTTCCGAAGTCTTTTTTATTTCACTGACTTCTGCATAAACTAATTTTGCTCCAAACTTTTTAGCCTGTAACAACATTTTATTTTGTAAATCAAAACCGGCAATTCCTTCTGGGAATCCGGGATAATTATCTATTTTATCAGTAAGCATCATTTGACCGCCGGAACCGATTTTTTCCACCATAATTGTTTGAAATCCGGCTCTGCCGGCATAACTTGCTGCCGAAAGTCCTGCCGGACCGGCTCCGATTATTAAAATATCACAATCCATAATTTAAACTCCATATACAAGTCGGAGATTAACATACATTTTTTTTTTTCTAAAAAAAAGCCATATTAAGAAAAAAATGCTGTTTGCTATTAATTTACGATTAGTGGATTTTCGTGTAGAATAACAATTAAAAAAATGGAGTAGTTAAGATGACAAATCAAAAAGACTTTATCAATAATATGATTTCTTTCATAAATAAATCACCGTCACAATTTCATGCAACAAAACAAGCATGTGATTTTCTAAATAACGCCGGATTTACACAACTTTTTTATGATACAAAATGGAACTTACAACCGAGTGGTAAATATTTTTTCAGCAATCACGGTTCGGAAATATTTGCCTTTGTAATGCCGAAAACTTTTAATCAAGAAACTATGAATTTCAAAATGATTGGTTCTCATACAGATTCTCCCGTATTAAAAATCAAACCGGATGCAACTATGAATGTTGACGACGTAATGGTAAAAATTAATACCGAAGTTTACGGCGGACCGATTTTGTATACATGGTTTGACAGACCTTTATCAGTTGCAGGGCGTGTCGCTGTTAATATAAACGGCAAAATTGAAATGAGACTGATTGATTTTCAAAAAGCAATCGCTGTTCTTCCGAGTATTGCAATCCATTTAAATCGAGATGTAAATGAAAAAGGGCTGCATATTGCAAATCAAAAAGAACTTTTGCCGGTTATTTCGCTTTCAAAAACCGAAAAGTTCGATAAACAAGTTTTACTTAATGAAATTGCTGCACAAATCGCAGTAAATCCGGACGATATCCTTGATTATGAATTAAACTTTTATGATACGACTCCGGGATGTACTATCGGTTTAAATGACGAATTTGTTTCCAGTGCACGCCTTGACAATTTATCAATGTTCTATTCATCAATTGCAGCCTTATCTCAAGCAGCTCCGACCGATGAAATATTAATAGTTGCCGGATTTAATCATGAAGAAATAGGAAGTGCTACATCTACCGGAGCGGCTTCCGGTTTTGTTCCGACGTTTATTGAAAGACTTTATCAAGAAATAGGTAAGTCTCGTGCTGATTTTTTACGCTCATGCAACGCTTCTTTTATTCTGTCTGCAGATTTATCACACGGTTTTCACCCGAACTATCCGGATAAAACTGACCCAGTTCTAAAAAACATGATTAATGCCGGACCGGTAATTAAATATAATTATTCTCAAAGTTACGCTACAGACACAGAATCTACCTCACAAATCGTTTTACTTTGTAAGAAACACAAACTCAATTTCCAAAAAAATGTGAATCATTCTGATGTCAGAGGCGGAAGTACAATCGGACCGAAAATCTCGTCTCTTTTAGGTTGTCATTGTGTGGATATCGGAGTTGCCGTACTTGCAATGCATTCCATTCGTGAATTCGGCGGAAGTGAAGATTTCTTTCAAATGTACGGTTTAATGAACGCTTTTTTTAATAACTAAATATATAAGGATAAATATAATGCATATCAATATTGTTGCTTTAGAAGAAAATCACAAACTTTTAAATTGTCCGGGAAAAGTACAAAATAACGAAATCTTTTCTCCTGTACTAAATAAACTTTCATTCGGATTCAGAGAAAAAGAACAGCAAATTTTACTTTTATCACACGGTGAAAATTGCATGGTTATGGAATTGCAAGCGGACGAAAACGAAACTATCGATATTTTTACTGCGGTAAATTTTCTACTTTCTAACTTTGCCAATAAAAATAAAATAGATACCGAAACTGCATTTTCAATAATAGATACACTGTTTAATACGAAATCTGAGCATTCAACAGAAAGAACAATCTATCCGCTATTTCCTTTACTCGGCTGGCTTCCGTCTAAAAAAGGCGAAGATGCTTATCGGACTTTTCCCAATTTTTCAAATAAATTGCGTTCGTTGTTGCAAAATAAAAAAGTTGCATTAGCTGAAGCCTTTTTATTTCACTTGCACCTGTCTACTTTTTCATACGACAATATCTTAGATATTTTACCTGCAAACCTTAGTTTCAGCGAAACAAATTTAAGCTTGAAAATGGCTGCGGAAATTATTCAGACCCCAAAAACATCATGTACAAAAAAAGATACACCCTTATTCTCTGAAATGCTTAAAATTTTATCTTTGACCGACAATAAAAATGATTTCCTCAACACTTTACACTCTTTTAGGTATCCTTATGTTTCCCAAATAAAGAAGCGTTTTTCTGACTATATTTCAGCTTTTAATTTTCCTAACGGGGTATCTTTTACAACTGATGAATTCTTTGAAAAAAACTTCGTAAACATGAATATTTCTTTTAATGACAAAAAAAGTTTAGAAAAGAAATTAACACAAGCATTAGCTCAACTGAAAACACAAGAAGATTCTCCGGATTATTTTTGCATAAAAAAATTATGGGAGGAAGAATGCACCCTATAGCTTTTAAAAAAGTTTGGATTGAAAATAAAATTGCCAATCATTATAAAACACAACATATTCTATCAAAGCTCGGTAATATTGAAATTGATTACTTTGATGATTTAAATACTTTAATTCATGATACTCCGACAGTTTTTCATCCGGAAGACCGCTCTCAAGTTTTGGTTTTGTCATCAATACGTGGGGAAATCTTAAGAAAATGTCCGGGTACACACGGTCATCTTTGTTGTAATTATCATATTATAAATCAATATATCGGTTGTCCGATAGGATGTAGCTACTGTATTTTACAAGGATACTTAAATCAACCTTTCACAGTTATTAATGTAGATATTGAATCAATTTTTAACGAGTTGGAAAACTTTCAAAAAAACAATCCCGGTAAGCAAATAAGAATAGGAACAGGCGAGTTGGGCGATTCACTTGTATACGACCATCTCACTAATTTTTCAGAAGACTTTCTTGATTTTTTTGCAGGAAGAAATGAGTTTATTTTTGAATTTAAAACCAAAACCACAAATATTGAATTACTCCTAAAACATAAAAGTCCGGGAAATATCGTTGTAGGTTTTTCCGTAAATCCTGATATTGTACGAATTAAAGAAGAAAAATTTTCTGCAACATTACAGGAAAGAATGGAAGCGGCAAAAGCGTTAGTTAACGCCGGATACAAAATTGCACTTCACTTCGACCCGATAGTTGATATTCCCAATGCGAAATCAGAATACCAACAAACTGTAGATTTTATTTTTTCTCACCTTAAACCGGAAGATATCGCCTGGATTAGTTTGGGAACCTTCCGTTATACAAACAATTTAAAATCTATGATGGAATATAATTATCCGGAATCCACACTTTTAAACCGAGAGTTCGTATTATGTTCCGACAGCAAATTCAGATATTTCAGACCGGTACGAACGGCTTTATACAAAATGGTTATCGATTTTCTGCGTAGTGTTAATAAAGATTTACCGATTTACTTATGTATGGAAAGCCCTGAAGTTTGGCTTGATACCCTCGGTATATTGCCGGGTAATTGCAACGGCTGTCCACAGGAAGAAACAATGGATTTACTGTTCAGCAGGCGTGTTACTTTAAAGAGGGGAAGTCATAGTTGAGAACGTTGCAGACTTCGATTACTTTAATTGATAAAATATTCATTTTTATACTCGGATGTTTTTCGCTTCTTATCCCGGCAGCCTTCATTATCAATAAAACATTTTCTGAAGATGTCGGGATTTTATTGATTACAACTCCGACACAAGAATTAGTATATTCGATGGATAAAGCACAAATTATAAAGATAAAAGGACGAGTAGGCATTACAGAAATAGAAATTAAAAATAATAAATTTCGTTTCCTTAATTCTGAATGTCCAACAAAACAATGTTTAAAAAGCGGCTGGTTTTCTCTTCCGATGATTCCGCAAGTTTGCCTGCCTAACGGTATAAGTGCAGTAATCAAAAAGAAATCATCTAAAAACGTTGAAGTTGACGGAGTAGCAATGTGAAAATAAATGAAAAAGATTTTACGGCTTCATTAGCTGCAATGAGTGCGTTTTTAAGTATATTTGAAAGCTTCATTCCGACTCCTGTTCCGTTTTTACGTCTGGGACTTGCAAATATTCCGATATGCTTGGCTTTACCGTTTGTACGATTAAAAAATATTTTCTTTATTGTAAGCTTCAAATTATTATTCACGCATTTATTCAGAGGAACTCTTTTTTCTTTTCCGTTTTTTGCAGCTCTCGGCGGAAGTCTTTTTTTTCTATTTTTTGTACTGCCTTTTTTCAAAATAATGCACAAACGAATAAGCTTTATATCTGTCAGTTTATTCGGTGCAATAGGGCATAATATCGGCCAATTAACGGCGGCGTTATTTTTTATTCCATTCAATATATTAACAATCATCGCCTTAGTTATGCTTCCCATAGGTGTAATAACCGGAGTTATAAACGGTATTATATGTAATTATTTCTATAAAAGATTAACCAAGAACAACCTGATTTCAATCTCCGACGAAACATCATAAAAAAAGTGTACCTCGATTTTGAAGTACACTTAAAAAATCACTTAATAAAAGAATTATTTTCCTTCAATTAATTCTTTACTTGAGAATTTTCCCGGATACGTTTTCAGTACTTCCATATAAAACTTTTCCATTCGTGCAACATGATTTTCTGCTGTAAATTTTGCAGAATTCTCAAAACTATATTCCGAAAATCTTTTAAGCTTTTCATCATCAGAAATTAACGTTCGAATTTTAGCTGTCATTTCCTCATCTGAATCTACAATATAACCATTTTTACCGTCATGAACCAAATCTAAATAACTGTCATCTCGCCTTACAATCATAGGAAGCCCACACATACTTGCCTCAATTAAGGTCATAGGTTGAACTTCACTTAACGATGCCGTAATAAACAAATCTGAAATAGAATACAACCTGTAAACTAAATCCCAATTCACAAATCCCGTAAAAACAACTTGTTTCTCCAATCCTAATCTTGCCGCACTATTCGCAATATGTTCAGTCAAAGGACCGGCTCCGGTAAAAATCATTTTAATCTGACTATTTTCTTTTAAAATAGGAACAACTATATTAAAAAGCTCCAAAACTCTTTTTTCATTTCCGATTCGTCCTACAAACAAAAGAATCTTCTCGTTCTTTTTAAAACCAAAAGTCTTACGTAATGCAACAATTTCGCTTTCTGTGATAACCGAAGATTTAAACTTATCTACATCAATTCCGTTATTAATAACAACAGTAGAAATATTAGGCAAAAGACTTTTATAATATTTTTCAGCTTTTATCGACGGACATACAAGGCAGTACGCATTTTTCATATGCGTAGACATCATCTTACGTACCATTCCTCTGGTAAAAATTTTTCCGTTCAAAATATAATGGCGATATTCTTCCCACATCGTATGAGTCGATTGAACCCAAGGCAGTCTCAATTTTTTCGCAGCTTTCTTTCCGTAAAGAGCTATGGAAAACTCCGTATGAGTATGAATAATATCAATCTTCTTTTTCTTTAAAAAACGAATTATCGGCAAATAATTAAACAAAAATCCCAATCGTGCATCCGTTCCGCTGCCAAACGAAGCATTAATAGAAGGAAGTCTGTAAACATTAGGATCTTTTTCTTCATAATCAGGAACATCAACCGTAATAACAATTACATTGTGACCTTTTTTTTCTAATCCTTCTTTTAATTGAACAACCGATGTAGTTACACCGTTTTTAATCGGAATATAAGCATCTGTAAAAATTGCAATATTCATACAAACTCCGTTAATATGATTTTAGATTTTTATAAAGAATTTCAATATTTCTGTCTTTACTCGCCAATTCGGCTTCAAGAGCATTAATAAGCTCATTTTTTTTCACTTCAAAATTTTCGATTTCCGCCTCAGCAAAGACATCTTTTATTATCTTTTTAAAACCATTATTTTCTACTAAAACTTTTTTCTTAAAAAAGAAATATAAAACCAACGTTACGACAAGTACACTTAAAAAAGATGTTCTGAAAATAAATCCCGTATATACAAGAGGAAAAAAATACTGAACACAAAACTGTATCGACAGCAAAACCAGAAAATAAAAAATTACAACCGTTACCATTTTTTTCTCTTGAATCGCACGTTCTTCTGCAATCTTTTCGATAAATTTTTCCCGTAATTCTTTATTCATACTAATCTCACCTTAACCTCAGTTAAAAAATACGGTATTTTAATGTTTTATTTTATACAGTGTCAAGTTTACTTCAATCATTATTTACATTACTTTATATCAACATGAAACTTTTATGTAATTAAAAAGTTTCTCTATTGAAAAATACTTGTTAATAAACACTTTTTAGGTTATACAAACAAAAATTTTTCTTTTGGTATCAGGTGCAAAATCGGAGGCAAGCTTAGCATGAACAAATTAAACAATATTTTTATCCCAGAAAAAAAATCACATACAATTATCTTTTACGCCGTGATTGTATTCGTAAGTTTATGTATGTTATTGGGACTTTTGTATTTGGAAACTGACAGTAACATCGCAGGGCTTTTGCCTCGTAATAAAACGTCACTCGAAGATGCAAGAAAAATCGCAGAGTATAAAAAAGAATTCCCGTCATCTGATAACTCAGTTTTTATGGCAATAGAATTCGGTGATATGACACAAGAAAAATTTAAAAAATTAAAAGAATTAAACGACAGACTTCAAAATCTGGAAGTAGACGGCGTAAAGTATGTTTCTACAGTTCTTTCTCCGTTCAATTCTATTTATTTCAGTAAAGTAGGTAATACATTTACCGTAAAAACCTTTTTGACTAACCAATCATATGAAAATTTTGAAAAAGTACTGGAAGAAGCCGGCAGAAGTGAGATTATTACCGGTGCGGTTCTTGCCTATAACAAAAAAAGTGTAGCAATGCTTGTAAATATGAACGATGATGCAATGGTAAAGAAAACTGACAAAAAAACACTTTATCATCATATCGGAGAGATGTTTTTCCGCAAAAATTACGATGAAGCACCTTTGAAAAGAACGCAGTTTTGTAAGGCTGTAAATGACGTTTTGGATGATTATCGTGATGATTTTAATATTTATGTTGCCGGTGTGGGAATCTACGAAGAAAAATCGGAACAGTATATAGTAAAAGATATTGTGACATTGATTGCTCCGGCGATTTTAATGATTATTGTTGCTCTATTCTTGAACTTCCGTTCTAAAAGAGGAACATTGTTGCCGTTGACGGGAATTTTGTTGAGTTTGCTGTGGACTGTCGGTGCGATGTCGTGGAGCGGAACAAAATTGACAGTTGTTGGGATTGTAATTCCTTTGTTGATATTGACCGTGGGGAGTTCCTATACGCTTCATTATTTAAATGCTTACTATCTTCATGCCAAAGAAAAAGATAAACGTACGCTTATTTCAATTACAAACAAAGCTATTTTCCCTACAATCGCACTTGCTGCGTTGACTACGGCTATCGGTTTTGCTTCATTCTTTACATCTCAAATGAAAGCTATGAGAACATTCGGTTTTTGGATAATCATGAGTATTATTTTTACAGTGTTCTTTACTTTTTTCCTTTTGAGTAAACTTTTGTACAGTCTTGTACCGCCGGAAGATTCAAACCTTTCAAATATTGAAAATGATAAATTTTCTAAAATATTGAACTCTTTAACAAAACTGATGATGCCGCCGTACAACATAATCTGGATAATAGTTTTTGTGATTGTAATGATTGCATTCGGATTGACGGCTAAGAATCTAAAAATAGAAACAAATACGCTTGGTTTCTTTAAGAAAAACGACAGCGTAAAAAACAATATGATTTATTTGCAAGAGAACTATCACGGAACAATTGCTTTTAATGTTACGATGAAAACTGAAATTAAAGATTTTTTCCGAACGAAAGAAGGTGTGGAAGCCGCAGAGAAAGTACAGAATATTCTCGATGACCGCGAAAAGAACGGAATAGGCGGAAACGGAAGGAGAGTTTTAGGTTGGTCTATGTCAACTACCAAAATGCTTCGTGAAATAAATGCGATGATGCATGACTACGATGAGGCGGAGTTGAAAAAAGTTCCGGACGATGAAAACTTGATAAACAGACTTTATAGATTGTTGCAAATTTCAATAAAGAGAAATCCGTCTATAAACAGTTTTATAAATCAAGATTTGTCTATGGTAAACTTCCAAATCAGAACGTTCTCTTCCGGTGATGCAGCTAATGGTTCTAATGTTACCGAACGAGATGTGATTGCATTGACTAAAGATTTAAACGGGACATTTGCGGATTTGGAAAAAGAATTAGGCGGAAAAGTAAAAATAGAAGTGTGGGGGGAAACTATCCAACTGTCTAAGCTTTCTAAATATTTATTACAGGATCAAGTCAGTTCAATAATCTTTACTTTTGTGTTGATATTTATTTCGGTAATGGTGGTATTTAAGTCTGTTTATTTTGCAGCTCACTCTTTGATTCCTTTAGCATTCGGTATATTGATGAACTTTACTATTATGTCAATAGCCGGAATTCCGCTTGATATAGCGACTATTTTGATTTCATCAATCGTTATGGGTATAGGAATTGACGATTCTATCCATTTCCTTTTGACATATAAGAATTCATTGAAAGCAGGTTTGAGTTGCCAAGATGCGGTAATACGAACATATTCTCATGCCAGTCGTCCTATATTTTTTACAACCTTATCAATGGTTTTGGGATTTTTGATATTTTTACTGTCAACATTCAGACCGATTTATTATTTCGGATTGTTGATTGCCATTTCAATGGTAAACTGTACATTTGCATCTTTGTTTATTTTGCCGTCGTTCTTAATGTTTACGGACAAATTGAGAAAACGTCATAAACAAAAATGAAGTTAATAATAAAAAAAGTTAAACTTTTGATATTTCTCTTTGCGGCGTTTCACGCTTATGGTGAAAATAACGCAAATGATTCGCAAAATATTATCTCCACAGAAAAAGTTGATACTTTTTCTGTGGTCGCTGATTCTTCATCTGATGTGGTAAAAGACAATATCGAAGAAGAAAAAATTTGGAAATCATATATAAAAAATGACGTTGCAAAGAATGTTCTGTTTTCAGTTTCAGCTAATGAAAATAATATTTATGAAAATGAAAACCTTCTAGGTGCTTTTTTTTATGACAAAAATAAAATGTTATATAAACAAACTTTTACCAAAGATAAAATAAAAATACCGCACAATATTATTCATTCGAATTTTGTGAAACTGCTTCAAATAGGTAAAAAGAACATTTATGTATCATCTTTGTTTTCAGTAAATCAGAAGTGTCTTTATTTTATCGCAAAACATCTTTCAGACGGTTATATTATGTTTTTATTTTCACTTCCGTTAGATTTTTTCCCTACAGAAAACTTCATTTTATTTGATGAAAAAGGGCAAAAGGTATTAAACGTAGGTTTTCCTTTAGCAGAAGTCAGAAAAGTAGAAAATATACTTAAAAATAATTTGAATAATTTCGATACATTAAAAGACGATTTCGATGATTTTTCAATCATTGAAAGTAATTCTCTTATGTATTTTTATACAAAATAAAATATTACAAAACTCATAGAACATTAAAAAATCGGAGAATATTATGGGCAAAATAATTGTAATCGCTAATCAAAAAGGTGGTGTAGGTAAAACTACTACATCTATAAATTTAAGTGTATCACTTGCCATGCGAAATAAAAAAATTCTAATTGTAGACTTTGACCCTCAAGGAAATTGTAGTTCGGGTTTAGGTATTGAAAAGGATAAAAATACAGTTTATGAAGCGTTAATAGGTACGGTTGATATTCACGAATGTATTGTTCCGTCAAAAATAGAAAATTGTTCGGTAATTCCCGGTCATATAAATTTATCCGGAGCTACAGTCGAACTGGTAAAAATAGAAAACGGAACATTTTATTTGAGAGAACAATTGGTTAAGGTAAAAGATGAATATGATTATATTTTTATAGATACACCGCCGTCACTGGGAATTTTGACATTAAATGCATTAGTTGCAGCTGATACAGTTTTGATTCCTATTCAGACAGAATTTTTTGCACTTGAGGGATTGACGCAGTTGATTGGTACAATCTCAAAGGTTCGTCAGGGGCTTAATCCGAAATTGTCTATTGAAGGGGTAATCCTTACAATGCTTGATAAAAGAACATTGCTCACGGATGATGTCGTAAAAAATGTAATCGCACATTTTGGAGATAAAGTATATAAGACAATGATTCCAAGAAATATCCGTTTGGCAGAAGCTCCGTCTTTTGGGGTACCGGTTATAATGCATGAAAAAACTTGTGTCGGTGCAAAAGCTTATGAACAATTAGCAGAGGAGTTTTTAAATGGCAGCAAATAGAGGGCTAGGATCTAGTGGATTTAATATGTTAGGATTAGATCAGTTAGGACAAGGTGAAGATGCTTTATTTCAGATGAATGTACCAAGTACGGGAACTGATAAAAATAGTGAAAAAATCTCAGCCGGTTTTACATATCTTCCGTTAGAAAGTATTATTCCTAATCCGGGACAACCTCGAAAAGAATTTGATAACGATGCTCTTAATGAATTAGCACATTCCATAGAAAAACACGGCTTAATAAATCCTATTGTTGTCAGTAAAGAGGATGATAAATACATCATTATTGCCGGAGAGCGTCGTTACAGAGCTTGTAAATTATTGAATTTAAAAGAAGTTCCCGTAAGTATAATGGATTTATCCAAACGCCAACAATTTGAAATGGCTATATCCGAAAATATTCATCGTGAAGATTTAAATCCTGTCGAAGAGGCAATCGCATATCAAAGTTTGATTGAAACCTACGGAGAAACACATGAACAAGTAGCCGAAACTTTGGGTAAAAGTAGAGCTTACATAACCAATTCTTTGCGTCTTCTAAATTTAGACCCGGAAATTCAACACTGGCTGATAGTCGGCAGTTTAACTCCGGGACATGCACGAACAATTTTGTCTGTTTCAGATAAAAATGAACATGTTTCATTCGCTAAATATATTATTGATAATAATCTATCTGTTCGTGAAGCTGAAAAAGCAGCCAAAATTTGGCCCAAACAGAAGGAAAAGAAAACTTCTGTAAAAGAACCACGCCATCAAGATATAGAAATTAAAATAGCAGAAGAAAAAGTTGCTTCAAAACTTCAAGCTAAAGTTGCAATTAACGGAAATTCTCAAAAAGGTAAAATTCAAATCGAATATTTTTCTATGGACGAACTGGAAGGTTTATTGGAAAAATTTGGTGTTGATATGAGCTCTTAATCACTAGAAGATTCGGGAGTTTTATTTTCTCCCAAGCTCTTATAACCAAAAAGCGATGGATGAAAAATCTTATCAAAAAGTTTTCTCTTTCCGGATTCGATTTCTTCCATCTCTTTTTGTGCATCTTTTAATGTATCTTCCCATATTGTTGAAAAACCCGGCACTTTACAGAACATTAGATGAATTGTTTTATCATATAAATAAAGAGTTTTTAATTCATTACGGCTTGGTTTTCTGTTTAGAGCATTTATTGCTTTCTCCATGTTGTCATTCTTTTCTTTTAATTCATTAAGCTGTGACGAATGAGATATTCCCGCATCTACCACTATTTTATGCAATTCTACGATTTGATTCTTTAGTTCTTTGATTTGTTTATTTAAGTTGCGTTTGGCAAAAGCATTACGAATTTTTGAAATGGAAAGAAAAATTAATCCCACAAGTAAACCAATTAAAAAAGCAAATATACAATGTCCTACGCATGATTTAAAAATTTCTTCCATTTCTAAAAACCTTTCTATTTTTTATTCTTCTTTTTTGATGATGAAGCTGTTCTGGGAGAAGCAGAAGAAAACTTTTTGTTTTTATTAGAATCGACCTTTTTTCCGCCAGATTTCTTTTTATTATTATATTCCTCTGTTCTGATTTTAGCAGCTTTCTTTGACTGTGCTATCTTTTCCATACTTTTCAATTCTTTTAAATTAAAACGTGGTTTTGCACCTTTATACTTTTTATCTTCGACAAACAAATTGTCTTCAACTTTCATTGCTGCAAGCGGAACTTCGATATTATGACAATATTTTTTCAAATATCCTTCGTCTAATTCATTACAAATCGAAATAACGACTCCGCTTTCACCCATTCGACCTGTTCGACCCGCACGATGAATATAATCAAGTTCATTATGTGCAAGGGTATAATTTACAATATGTGTGACACCTTCAATATCAATCCCGCGACTTGCTAAATCTGTTGCAACAAGATATTGAACTTTGGCTTTTTTAAATTCAGTAATTGTCTTCTTTCTTTGTCCAGCTTGCAAGCCTCCGTTTAGAAGCAGTAAATCAAAACCGTGCTCTTTCAAAAATTGATAAACATGGTTACTTTCTTCACGCGTTCTTGTAAAAATAATCCCCAAAAATGGATTTATACATGATAAAATTTGCAAAAGAGCTTCATCACGAAGAGAATCATTAGACAAAGGTAAAAATTGATTCGATATTGTTTCAGGTAAAGTATTTTTAGGATCAACACGAGATGCATCTTTTTGTCTGCTCGCTAAATCAATTACACTTCTTGTCTTAGCTGATAATGTCGCCGAAAAAACAAGAACATTTTCACGCTTACTTGCAGCATCAAATAATTTATGTAAATCATTCATAAATCCCAAATCAATCAAAAAATCAGCTTCATCCATAACAATTCGACGTACTGTTGCTAATTTTATTTTTCCGGACTCGCTGGCTTTTAAAATACTACCCGGAACTCCGATAATAAAATTTGCCTTACTTGAAATATCCGGAGTCTCACGACGAGGAGTCAACAAAACCGGCTTATCCGCCAAAATACCTTCACCGTAAAATAGAGCCTCCTCATAAATTTGCACTGCCAATTCTTTAGTCGGTGCAATAATCAAAGAAGTTCCCTTATTACTTGATAAATGCAATAACGGCAACAAATAAGCCAAAGTTTTTCCTGTCCCGGTTTTTGATTGTCCGATAACATCTTTACCGTTCAATATTTTAGGAATTGCTTCATTTTGAATAGGTGTAGGAGATGTTATCCCTCTGGATGATAACTTTTCCAATAATTTCTCATTTATATGAAATTTAGCAAATCCGTTCATTTTATTTCCTTTATTCTATTAACTATCGTATTCTACAATTTCACCGGTTCCCGGAACTTTTAATGTTAACGACTTTTTGTCTGCAGCTTCAACATGACCGATAATTTTTGCATCAATATTAAAACTTGACGCAATATCAATAATTGTTTTTGCTACATTTTCAGGAACATACAATTCCATTCTGTGTCCCATATTGAAAACTCTGTACATTTCACGAGCTGTAGTTCCGGAAGCTTCTTGAATTAACTTAAACAACGGAGGTACATCAAAAAGTTGGTCTTTTACATAGTGTAAATTATTACCGCCGAAATTAAGACATTTTGTCTGTGCTCCTCCGGTACAATGAATAATTCCGTGAACATCTTGTACTTCATCTAATATTTTCTTTATAACCGGAGCATATGTTCTTGTAGGAGATAAAACTGCTTTCCCTACAGTTACAGGTAATCCAGGAACCATATCTGTTAAACGATAAGGACCAGAATAAACAAGATTTTCCGGAATTGACGGTTCAAATGTTTCCGGATATTTCTTAACATAATCATTACAGAATGTATCATGACGTGCAGATGTCAAACCGTTTGACCCCATACCGGCATTATATTCATTTTCATAAGAAGCTTGACCGTAAGATGCCAAACCAACAATTACATCTCCGGGAACAATATTTAATGTATCAATTACTTTACTTCTTTTTAATCTCGCAGTAACTGTAGTATCCACAATTACGGTTCTTACCAAATCACCGACATCGGCAGTTTCACCGCCGGTCATAATCATATTTACTCCCCAAGATGAAAACATTTCAGCAATTTCCTGATTTGCTTCAATCAAAGTTTTTATAATCTGACCGTCTACATTGCGAGAGTTACGTCCGATTGTACTCGATACTAAAAAATTATCTGTAGCACCGACACAAAGTAA
This sequence comes from Spirochaetota bacterium, assembly GCA_045133795.1. GTDB lineage: Bacteria > Spirochaetota > GWE2-31-10 > GWE2-31-10 > GWE2-31-10 > RGIG8597. The sequence continues at coordinate 4,989 of JBGUUT010000061.1, read as the reverse complement.
ATCATCAACATTCATTACAATAGAATCCATCGCAATGCCTTTGAAAACTGAAATATCTCCGGTTTCCTTATAATATAAATAGGCTAGTGAAGATTTTGTTCCGGCTCCGTCAGCGTGCATTATATTGCAATATTCGCTGTCATTTCCTAAATAATCTGGCAATATTTTACAAAAAGCTCCCGGATATAAACCGCTATCCAAATTTTTTATAGCATTATGAACATCTTCTTTTTTTGCACTAACACCTCTGGCATTGTAACGTTCCATTTTTTTCTCCATTTTTAAAAGTTATTCAGGTTCAATAAAGTTTTATCTTATACTAAAAAATCGTTACAATGTCAAAAAATCAATTCCGACAGTAATGTTATAAAATTATTCATTTTTCAAAAAAAATATATTTTTTTTATTAAGTAAATTCTAACAGGAACGATAATATAATTGTGGTTGGAACCAAACTCCAGCCCGAACAACAAACAACACAACAACAATTCAAACAATAGAATATTCTATTGTTCAGACAGTCATTAATCCAACAACTTAATGACTGTCTTTTTTTATCCTTCGATTAATTTTGCATTACAAAATCTCTTGCCTTATTGTTTATTCTCACATCTTATGTTATATGTAAGGAAATTTTGTTTTATTCATTTTAAAAGATAAAATAAAGAAACTTTTTATTTCTAAAAAAACAGAGGACGAAAATGATAAAAATTGGATTAGTTGGTTATGGTAAAATGGGAAAACAAATTGCATGTTTAATGCAAACTAAAGGTCTTATTCCGGCTGTCATTATTGATCCGTATGCAGAAGGAGCAACAGCAAAAGAAATTACTAAAGATTCAATTAATGGTGTTGATGTTATAATCGATTTTTCATCGCCTGACGTTATAATGGAAAATATAAAAAAATACGCTCAACTCGGAATAAATGCCGTAATAGGAACTACCGGTTGGTTCGATAAGATAGATGAAGTCAAAGAACTTACAGAAAATAAAATTGGTTTAATCTGGTCGGGAAATTTCTCATTAGGTGTAAATCTTTATTTTAAAATAATCGAATATGCTTCAAAATTAATCGGAAATCTTGCTGCCGACAGTTACGACCCTATGGTACATGAATTTCACCACAATCAAAAAAAAGACAGTCCGTCAGGAACTGCAATTATGATTGCCGATTTAGTAAAAGCAGGTTTTGAAGCCAAAAGTTCAATTGTTACCCAGATGTTGGATAGAAAACGTGAAGATAATGAATTGCACGTTTCTTCTACTCGCGGAGGTTATATCCCCGGTACACACATTGTAATGTATGATTCACTTGTAGATACTATAGAATTAAAACATACGGCTCGTTCACGAGACGGCTTTGTTTCCGGTGCCGTAACAGCAGCTTTATGGATTGCCGGAAAAAAAGGCTTTTATAATTTTTCAGAAATTTTTAATACAATTCAATAAGCGTAAGGAGAAATTATGATAAAAAAAGGACTTTATACTGCGTTAATTACACCTTTCACTAAAAACGGCGAAGTCGATGAAAATAAACTCAGAGCAATTGTAGAAGAACAAGTTAATGCCGGTGTTGCCGGTGTTGTACCATGTGGTTCTACCGGAGAGTCTCCTACATTGAGTTATGAAGAACACGAAAAAGTTATTTCTATCACTGTAGATCAAGTGAAAGGGCGTTGCGAGGTAATGGCCGGAACAGGTTCAAATTCAACACGTGAAGCCATTGATATTACTCGTCATGCTAAACAAACCGGTGCAACATGTGCATTAGTGATTGTTCCGTATTACAACAAACCGACACAACATGGGATTTATGAACATTTTAAAGCTGTAGCACAAGCTGTTGATTTACCTATTATTATTTATAATATAAAAGGAAGAACCGGCGTCAACTTGGAAACACCTACATTAGTAGAACTTGCCAAATTACCTAATATCATCGGTGTAAAAGAAGCATCTGGTTCTATCGAACAAATGATGGAGGTAATACGAGAAACTCCGGATGATTTTATCGTACTTTCAGGTGATGATGGATTGACTATGCCATTTATGGCTGCAGGGGGAGATGGCTGTGTATCTGTAGCTTCAAATGTTATTCCGCAACGTATGGTTAACTTTATAAATTACGGTTTACAAAATGATTTTGTTGCAATGAGAGAAGAACATTACAAATTATATCCAATGTTCAAAAAACTTTTTATAGAAACAAATCCTATTCCAGTAAAAACAATGATGACACTCATGGGAAAATGTGAAGAGGGATTACGTTTACCTTTAACTCCGGGCAGTGAAAAATGCGTTGATGAAATGAAAAAATTAATTGAAATGTACTGTTAAACTTTTAGTAATAAAAAAAATGAGCTATTAAATAGCTCATTTTTTTATTTATATAATATTAAAATTAAAAACTCTCTTCCGTTAATTTCAAAATATTTAAGAAATGTTCTATCTCTGAATTTGCAATATCACAAGCAATCAAAGGATTTCCGCCATGAGCCGGAATTTTTATCATTTCTAAATTAGTTAATATTTTCTGTTTTCCTGTATTTTCAGGCGGATTTACAATAGAATTTAATATAACACCAAGATTTTTTATCGCCTCAATCAATTCATTTTTTAATCTCAACGTTTCATCATTTATATCAATTAAAATATTAATAATAATACTTTTAAATGCACTGTCCGTAGATGCTTTTATTATTGCATTATTTATTTTTCGCTGCAATTGAGAATCTTCTTTAAATTGCTCATCAAATTCATTAATTTTCGTCATTCCACTTTTTAATGTGTAATAACATGAAACAAAATTATTTTTTACTAAGTCTTTAGCAAACATTCCGTCCAATACCAACTTAGTAATAGTAGGATAGAGCTTCTCCTGGTATGAAGATTCCAAAAACTTTTTTAATATATTTAATGTATAAAAATCCTTAACCTTTGCATTTGAGTAAAGCTCTAAACGATCGATTAATTCTTTATTAAAATAAATAAGAGAATCAAAATTGTAATTATTATAAATTTTCGAAATTTGATGTCTTATATTTTTTTCTCTTATATTTGCATAACTACGTGTCCATTCCTTATCTATAATTGGCATTTTATAGATTTTATACATATCAAGAACTGAGATTTTCAACTCTAAAGGTCTTCCGCAATAAAAAATATCTCTAGAAAAAACTTTTATCGACTGTTCCAATAAAAGGGAAGCTCTTAAATCCTCAAGACTGTCCATAACTTTATGTACCGCATCATCAAACTCTTCAATATCAGCACTACTTCCTAGAGTAGAAGGATTTTCTTTACTAAGCTCTCCGATAAAATATAAAAAAGATTTATAAGTTTTAGATGATAAAACTGAAACATCCAAAGTCGATAATAAAGAATTTAAACGTTTGAAATAACCGATAATATCATCTGTTATAAATAATTCCTGCAATCCGGTTGATAATTCTTCAAGTGAACCTACACCAAAAACATTTGGTAAATAACTAAAATCATAATCCAAATATTTTATTAAGATATTAAGCTTTGATGCTTCAAAACTAATATTTGACATATCAAGCTTTGCTATTTTCATAAAAAAATGTTTAATTCTTTTCTCTTTTTCCGAATTATATTCATGTTTCTCTAGAATTTTATCTTCTGATTCAAGAGATGTAAAATCTATAATATATTTAAGTTCTTCAATCTCTAATTTTCTTTCAGTCTCAACAAGATATTCCACAAACTGAAAGAAAACCATTCTGTCTTCAAATAATTTTGGATAAATACCTTTTAAATATTCTATTCCCATAACAACCGGAAATATTTTTTCTAAAACAGCTAAACGTATCTTCTTTTGAGACAAATCAAAAAATCTGTTACATTTCAACGAAATTTCTTTCTTAAAATCCGCTAATTCATTCTCTATCACTTCATCTTCAATCGTTGTATTTTTTAGAAATGAAAGCACATAAACTAAAATTTTTTTTATAAGCGGAAATTTTTCAAATTCCTTTTGAGCAAATTCTTTAGTTTTTGATTTATCTGTTTGAATCTTCGATACACTTTGAACTTCTTCATTAACAGAATCGTCCGTATATCTTAATAATTTTGATAACAATGTTGATTTTTCAGTTGCAGAAAGGTTATTAACTAATTTATCAAATGTATTTTGTGCCATTATGTTTTTCCTAATCTGTTTTCTATATCATTATCATTTATCTTCGGCTACTTCGTTCTTATTATCCATTTTCTTTTTAAGAATTTTTTTCCCAACAATCACCATCGCTATAATTACCAAAACTACAGCCACAACAGATACTACAGTTGTAGCTCCGGCAGAATTTTCCAAACCACCTGTACCGATTAAATAACCTAATGCCACATTTAAAATTGTTATAGGTAAAATCCCCCAAAGCGTTCCGACAAAATAAGGAAATGGTTTAATAATTGTACAACTATACGCATAATTTTGAATATTATAAGGAATAATGAAAAATAAACGTGTCAAAGTTGACGTTAAAAATGGGTGAGAACCTATATATTCATTTAATATTTTTACCTGTGAAGAATTGCCAAATTTATTCTCAAATACTTCACGAAATAAATAACGCCCACAAATAAAAGAACTCGCAATTCCGATTAACATCCCTCCCCAAGCAAATGCCAAAGCTAGAAAAAAATTACCGCTATACAAATAACCGCAAAGCATGGAAAAATACATTGTTGCTTGTCCGGCTATATTAAATATTATATACAACGCAACAATTATCAATGGTAGCCATAATCCAAAACTGCTTACTAACCAGTTTTTTGTTTCTTCCAATTTACTCGGAGTAAGATAAGAACGTAACGGAACTCCATTTATTTTTACAAAAATAAGTGAAAGTGCAATTCCGACAATACATATCAAAAACAACATTATTAATACAAACTTACTTTTTTTCATAATTTTCTCCTAATTAAATTTTCTAAAAAAATCAGTGCAATAAATAAAGGTTATTTT
>JBGUUT010000060.1:0-8264 GCA_045133795.1 Spirochaetota bacterium | reverse complement strand
TTATCAAAATCAAGAAATGATTTTAAAAGGTACAATTTCTGATAATTATAGAATCAACGAATCTGTTTTAGACTTTTATAATGCTGAAGGGACATCAAAAATTCATTCCGTAACATTGACATACAGTGAAGACGGAAAATTGTCCGTATCCGGAGATAAAAAGATTATCACCGCTTCTTCCGGAATTCCGGGAAACTTTACGTTAAAAATTGATACAACAATGTTTGCCGACGGCAATTATCTATTAAAAACTACTGCTTTTGATGCTGCCGGTAACAGTACAGTCTGGGGCAATGAAGAAGATATTGAATTAAAAGATTACTATTTCAAAATATTGCAAGAAGCAGATAAACCTAGATTTATATTTAATGTAGATTTTTCTGATGGGATTGCTCAAATATATTCAGGAACAATATTAAAAGGCTCTGTTATAGATGATGACGCAGTTGCGGAAAACGGAGTCAGATATATAATTTCAAAAGATGTAGAATTAAGTAGTTCTGTGGTAGCTGCGAAATTTGCAGCGAATGCCAGTGATGTAAAAACCGTAGAGAACATCAAGTCATTTACAAGACAAGATTGGCAATTGAAAGAATTTGATAATACCGGACTTTACTATTTATATATGTTAGCTAAGGATAAAGGTAATAAAGAGAGTAATATAGAGAAGAAGATAAATGTAATATCAACAGATGTTCCGTATATAAAATCTGTTACTGCAGTCGCAGGTGCCGGCGGAGAATCTAACGGTTATTACGGTGGTAAAACAAAAATCGTAGTAGGGGCAAGCGGCGGCGGTACAAATTTGAAAAGTATTATGTATCGTATTACGTCAAGCAGTGTAAGTGAAAAAGATGATTTGGGTGGATGGCAGGAACATTTGCTGAGTGATACAAGCAAATCAGATGTAACGTCAGATTTTGAATTTGATTCAACATTATATGCTGCCGGAAAAACAGAGACAATTAATGTTGAAGTAAAATGTGTTACGATACAGAATGCAAAGTCTAATCCCGTAAAAGATAAAGTAGCTATCGATAATGCCGGACCGGAATTAAAAATATTGACTCCTAATTCCGGAGTATCTGTGAATAAAACTTTTGAGATAAGCGGAAGCGGTAACGATAGAGGAGCCGGTCTGAAAGATATTTATATCAGTTACCACGATCTGACAACAAATCTGACAACGTTAAAACTTACGGGGGATAACTTATCAGAAGAACAGACTTTAGGTAAATGGTATAAATTACCGGAAGTTAAGGGAATTTCGTGGAGTGCAGATTTTAATTCAGAGATTATTCCCGCCGGAGCTGAAGAAATCGGTTACACATTGGTAGTAGCTGCAACAGATTCATTAGGCAATATTACTTTTACACAGCAACCGATAAAAATAAATCAAGACTTAGACCGCCCTATAGTAAGATTGCAAAATTTGGACTTGTCGTTATCTGCCGACAATACAATATGGCATAAATCCGGCTTTATTTATGGTACAATTTCAGATGATGACAGTGGTGATATTAAAGTTTCTGTATCGGAAGATGGCGGAACAACATGGAAAGAAGATTGTTACATGAATGGTTCATGGACATATGAATTTAAAAAAGATGGTGAAAAAACTTTAATGTTTGAAATAACTGACGGTGCCAAAGGTAAATTTATTTCTGAGCATACTAATGTTTTAGATACGTATAAGATTATAGATTCAAGGGGAAAATCTGAAAAAGGGAAATTGCACATTAAAGTCGATACTGAATCTCCGGAAATAACAGAAGTATACTTTAATGCAAAACCAAATGAAGAACCGGAGTTTCCGGAAAGTATAAATACATCTGCTTGGTCAAACTCATTCTCCGAAAAGACATTCGGCGGAACTGAAAAAAAGATGTGGTTTTTAATCGGCGGTACGGATGAAAACGGAATCAAAGGTTGTACACTAACCGCAACAGACCAAAACAGCGGTGTAGATATACCTAATCCAGATGATCCAGATGATACAGATCGTATAAAAACAGCAGTTATCAACGGTACATCTTTTTACAAATATGAAATAGACATGTCAAAGGTAACATTGACATCATTAAATTTTAAAATAGTGATGGAAGATAATTCCGGTCTTACGACTCAAAAATCTTTTACCGTGAATATTGATAATACAGCACCGACAGTGAGTATAACAAGTCACAGTGACGGTAATAGTGTTTACGGAACAGAATCTAACACGATAAAAGGAAGTTTAGATGAAAGAGAGAGCATAGTCGAATATGCTTTGACAGGAGTTAAAGATGGCTCTGTGGTAAAACCTAATGACGGAGACTATATTGAAATCGGAAATTCTTCAAATTGGGAAATCGTTTTTAACCGTGATGATGATAATAGTTTGAATGATAATAGTTTGAATAGTAAAATCAAAAATCTTTATAACGTAACCGGTGAATTTGAAGATAGCTATGATTTGTATGTTTGGTTAAAAGCTACAGATAAATACGGTAATGTAAGTGTTCCTAAATCTTTGCAATTACAAGTATTACCAAACGGCGACAAACCTAAAGTTAATATTGATTATCCGAAAAATCCTGAAGCCGGAGAAAAACCAAATGTTCTCGGCGGAAGAATAACAATTTCCGGGGATACTGAAATTGCAACAAACAGCGTAAAAGAAGTTTATATCCAGATATATCCAAGTAATGCGGATAATTGTGATTTTACTGATTTTGCGGAGAATTGGGAGGAGATGTTACGTACAAATGCTTCCGGTGAATCTTTTACTATAGAGACAGACAGCAAAGTTTCAGCTGTAAGAGGTATCAAAGTTACGTCATCAAGTAAAACTAACTGGCGATTGAATATTAATGAAAAGAAAACGATGTCGTCAGGTTTGGTAGCTATAAAAGCTATTGCCGTAAGTGATACCGGTAAATATACGGAAAGTGAAATTGTAGTATTTAGAATTGATAAAGATGTACCGCAATTTACAGATTTAAAACTCGTTCAATATAAAGATGGAGTCGCAGTTAAAACATTAGGATATGAAGATGAAATATGGGTTTCCGGACAAGGCTGGCATTTGGAATGTGCGATAGAAGATGATAGTGGTATAAAAAAGAACTCTATTCAAATTCAAACCACTTCGTATGAGTATTCGGTAAGTCCTCTGACAGATGAATCATCTTATGATGATACTAATGGTAGTAAAGAATATTATGCTGGAAAATATAAAGCAGCAGTAGACTTGAAGATAAACGGAGATGAGTCCGGACAACGTAACTTTACGCTGTATGGGACAGACATGGACGGAAAACAGGGTGAGAAAAATTTTATTATTAACTTTGATAATAAAGCACCGGATTTTAATGTACCTACTTGGAAAGCTGAGGATGGTAAAAAAAAGATAAAGGATATCGAAAATAGCCCTAGCAACGGTCTTTACACTATAAGCGGAGAGTTTAAAGAAGAGGGTAACCAAAGTGGTTTTGAACGAATCGCAATGTATTTTACCAGAAAAGTCGGCGGAAAAACTTATATTATAGACCCAATGCTTGATAAAGGTGCTGCGGGAGATGTGAATCGTTATGATGTAGATGATAAAAAAGAAAACTTGACTTCATCTGACGGAATGTATTGGCGAGAAGTTGAAGCCACTATCAGTAACGGAGAAATAACACTCTCAGATTCTGTACCGGCTAATGTACGAATAGGCGGCTTGGTAAAAGTCAGCGGTGCAATTTACAGAATAAATGATATTTCCGGAAAACAAATAGTAGTATCGGGAAATCCGGATACTACAGCTACTAAAGTTGATTTTGCTATTGCACAAGTCATAGATAATCTTACAATCGAAAACTACAATAAAGAGAAAGATTCCATCACTTATGATGACGATGACAAAATGGTAGAGGGCGTAACCAAAGTCTCAGGAACTTATGACTGGACTGTATCGATTAACACGGCAAATATATTTGACGGAGATGTGGAGGTACATTTCTTGGCATTTGATAAAGCCGGAAATGTAACAGAGGAAGTTTATCAGGGAAAGGTTAAAAACAACAATCCTCGTATTGCCGGAGTGGTGTTGGGTACAGACAAAAACGGTGACAAGGTAATAGAAGGCAAAAGAGAGTTGGTAACAAGCTTTGAAAATATTTATGATGCAGGTAAAAACGTAGCAGACGGTAGATTGGAAGGGGTAACTGTAAACGGAAAAGACGGTTCTCAAAAGGTTACGGAACTGAAGCTTCCGTTGGAAGGTGACAAAGCACTCATGACAATAAAAGATTCCGTAATAGTAAAAGCAAAAGTTGTCGGCGGAAACAACGGTTTGAAATGGCAGTGGAAAATCGAAGACAAAGCGTGGTCCGGCTTAAAAGATTTGTCTGACGAATCTTCATTCGGTGATGATATCAGAGCAGAAATTGCCGAAATGCCTATAAGTATGCTTGATTTGTTAAAAGTGGGAATAGGAAATGTTAATGATGCAATATTGACCATAAGAATTTGGGATGAAACCGAAGGTTGTACTGTCGAAACTGATAGTTTGCATGCACAGATAAACATAAAGGTAAATACAATCTTGCAAGATAAAGAAGCTCCGACAGTGACAATCACTCCGTTCTATTGGAATAGTGCGACTGACAATTCTCTTTATCAAAACAGTCGTGCAAACGGTCATATAGAATTGGAAGATGATTTGCCGACAGATATATTTAAAGAAAGTAACAGCACTGGTATTTATGACAGAGACCCTAAAGTTTCCGGAAAAATCACAATCGAGGGAACGGCAACGGATAATGTATTGCTAAAAGAATTGCTTGCAACAATAAAATATAAAGACGGAAATGGAAATAATGTAGCGAAAGAGTTTACTATGGCGACATATTCAGCCGGCAGTTGGAGTTCGGACGGTAATATGAACAAAGACGGCTGGGCTTGTGAAGTAGAAACGGACGAGACAGAAGAAAACGACCACAAAGTAAACTGGAAACTTCATTTGGATACAGAAAAAATTGCAACTGTAACAGCCAAAGATGTAACGGTAAGTGTAAGTGCGAAAGACCGCGGTCTAGCAAGTGTAAGTGACGATAAGGACGAGGTCGTTTATAAAGGAGACGAAAATGTTTCTGCTCCAGAAAGCTGTCAAATGGACGTTGTGCCTTATATTACAGATGTAAAAACAATGTTGTGGGGAAAGAAAAAACAAAATCAATCTGTATATTCCAGAACTGCACAAGGACATTATTCTGTAAGTACAAAAGAAGAAACTATTGAACTAATTGGTTTTAACTTAGGTACAAATACAAAAGTTAATGTATCAACGTTGTCTTCCGGTTTGTATGAAGTAGAGGTAAATGGTATAAAAACTTTGAACAACATAAACAATAATAATGCTTGTGGTGAAAATGAGAATCCATCTTTAGCTGATAGATACAACATGCAACCAAACAGTGAAACAAACAATACATTGACAGATGATATTTACTTTGATGTTTGGGAAATCAATACAAAAGCTGCACAGGCAAAATCCGGTAAAATAAAAGAACCGGTTATGCGAATAAACCCAAATAATAACATGATTGGTTTTGCATTTGCAAATGGTTCGGACTTGTTTAGTATGCCAAATGGAAACTCAAATTCTTATACAATCTGGCAGAAAAACTATGCAAACTATACCGGAATAAATTTTGTATATGATGCAAAGGGTAATACTCATTCATTAAGTACGGGCCTTGATACAGAGCCAAGTTCTGGTGTAGCAGGACGAATGCAATATATTGATTCTCGTTTTAGTACTTCAGAAGCTCCTGGTGAGAAAATAAGAAACTGGACTAAAAATGTAACAGTTGCTCTTGATAGTATAGCTGTTCCTGCAAATACATATTTAAATGGAACAAAGACAGGTAATGCATGGACATTTGATATAGAACGTTTCTCTTCTCCTTCTATTGCTGCTGTAGCAGGTGATAGTACTGATAGTTATAGCAGGGTTTATATTGCTTATTTTGACAGATTTAATGAACAAATAAGATTTTTCTACGGAAGTTCTAACGGTACAACAAAGAATGTAACAGGGAACCTGAAAAATTCTGACACAGAAAAAGGAACCATTGGTAATGATACGACGAATAATGGTCAAGATTATGGCAATCACCATGGATATGAAAGTTCTTCTAGCCGTTACAGTGTAGTAGCCGGTGTTGAATATCCGGATAATGGAACTACACCGACAGACACCGGTAATATTGCTGGCGAGCACTTGAGTCTTGCTGTAATACCGGGAGATGACCAAAAGGGGGATGTTGTAGTATTTGTGTGGTATGACGGAACAAACTTAAATTATACATACCGATACGGCACAAAAGATGACACAGATGCAAAATCAACCGGTGTTACAAATAAATGGTCTGCAACAAAACAAATTTTCACAGATGAAATCGGTGAACATTGTGCTGTAACAGTAGATAAAAACGGAGGAATCCATATTGCAGCATATAGTAGAAGTGGTGCAGACTTGTATTACGCATATTTAAGCGATAAAGATGCAACATCAAAAACTTGTTTGGTAGACTCATATTCTCAGATTGGTAAATATATTTCTATCGACGTTGCGTTAAAGTCTGATAAAAAAACAGCAGTTCCTTATATCAGTTATTTTGCAGAAGGATTTAGCGGACTTCCAAAAGTTGCATATTTACCGGATGGAATTAGTGCTTCTACAACATTAAAAGATGGTGCGGATAACAACACAGACATGTTTACGGGAGTATGGGAAGTTTCATTAATTCCAACTTCTAGTTATGTTTGTGAAGACAACATGAATGTTGCAGTTTGGAAAGATAATGGTGTAATTACTAATTCTGCAACAGGAGATTCAAGTTCAGGTTCTAGCAACGGAACTTGCTATGGTAACGGTAAATCACAGTTTGTTTTAGGTTATGCAACGGAAGTAGGTGTAAACGGTTTCATCGAAACAGCACAGTTAAAGTTAAAATAAAACAAGTCAGACGGGGGCAAGAAAAAGCCTCCGTTTTTTTATGGGATGGGGGGATATAGCGAGGGACAGACCTCTATGCTGTTTTGGTATAGAGGTCTGTCCCTCGAGTTAAATGTATATATAATGTAAAATAAAAGAGCAATATGATTTTCAGCAATCTAACTGTAATGTAAAAGGAGCTGAAATTATGCGAAAACCACGACAATTAAAAAAGAATGCGTATTATCATGTCAGTAATAAATTTCACAAATATATTCAAATTATAATGAACGTACGAATAAAAAAATACCTGCTTGCGTTAATTCACGCCGCAACTAAAAAGTTTAAAATGAGAATTAAAAATGTCTGCATTTTGGATACACATTTTCACATGGAGATTCAGCCCGGCGAAAATGAAAATCTGTCGGAAATTATGAAATACATCAAACAGCGTTTTACACAATGGATAAACAGAACTTTCGGTTCAGAGGGAAGTGCATGGAAAGATAGATTTTTTAGCAGAATTATCGAGGATTTGACCGACTTGGTACGAGTTTTTATGTATATCGAGGAAAATCCTGTCAAAGCCGGGCTTGTAAAACGGGCGGCGGATTATCCTTTTTACGAAGTATGGGAAGAGATTTGCGAGAAAGATTATTCGCCGGGGAAATAAGGGACAGACCCCGATTCCATTTCGGTATTTCCTAACGACAGTTAATTCCATTTTTGTAGTAATTTTTATCTAATAATGTAAATAGCAAAGAATTTTTCTCTTTTTTAATGCAAAAGTTGTGATAAAAGTTTAAAATGTATTTAGGTTTATTTCTTATTTTCCTGACTGTTTTATTTATTGAACATAGATAACGATAAAAAATAGATGATTGTTGTTTATTGACAATCATTCTGTTTGAAGGAGGAAAATTATGAAAAAAATGATTTACCTTTTTAGCTTTATTTCAATTCTAATGTTTAGCTGTGACCAAAGTACCAATATGTTTTTGGGTGTTGGGCAGGCACTAGATAGTGAATCTCCTAAAATAAGTATTACGTCACCGGAAAATGGTATTTATGTGAACAAATCAGACATTACTATAACCGGAAATTGTTCGGATAATGTAGGTGTTACTCGAATCAGAGCCGAAGCCGGGATAAACGAAACAGCTTCGATAGTAACAGAGGAAATAAAGTTTCCTTCAATGCGAGACCGTTCTTGGTCTGTAACATTTGATAAAAATGATTTAGACAGAATATTAAACTTATGGCGAAGCGGTTTAAAAGTAACTTTTACTTTTACTTG
>JBGUUT010000059.1:0-8653 GCA_045133795.1 Spirochaetota bacterium | reverse complement strand
AATATTTTACCCAAAGTCAGAGCTTGCCAAGAAAGGGAGAGGTTATAGGAGAGGGGAAACTGCGGCCTTGCAAAGAGCTGTTTCCCCTCTCCTAAAGCTTACACGTTTTGAACCCAAAACGATTTTAAATGCCGGCTTGTCCGGCGAATATTTCTTAAACCTGCAAAGGTTTATAATCAAAACGTATCATATAAAACCAGACTTTCTGCCGGTTTAAATGTGGAATGTTGCGGATAAGGTGTGGCTTCCGGTGACGGATACCCCATTACAAGTAAAGCTACCGGTTCAATATTTTGCGAAATGTTAAATTCTTGTCTTATCAACTCCGGATTAAAATGCATTACCCAAGTCGTTCCTACTCCCAACGAAGCCGCCTGCAACATCATGTGGTCAGTCACAATACTTGCATCTATCACGCCGCTTGTTTGTCCGTCGTATTTACGAGTCCAGCAGCCGTCTTTTTCATAACACACCAGCAACGCCGTCGGTGCATTAAAATGGCATTTTGTACATTTACGAAGCTTTTCAATCGAAGTCGGCGTATTCAATACCAAAATGCGTTGCGGTTGCATATTACAGCCCGTCGGAGCGACATGACCGGCTTGCAATATTACATCAAGAACTTCTTTTTCCACCGGCTTATCCAAAAAACTACGTACGGAATAACGTTTCGTCGCCAGTTCTAAAAAATTATATTTATCGGTCAATTTCTACTCCAAAGCTTCCAGCATATCGCCGGGATTATCTGCCGCTTTTACTTTTTCCATTGCTTTTACAACAATACCGTTTTCGTCTATTAAATAAGTAGTGCGTACTACACCCATGGATTTTCTACCGCACATAGTTTTTTCTTGCCATACACCGTATTCCTGAATTGCTTTTAGTTCTGTATCAGAAAGCAAAGTAAACTTTAGATTAAATTTTTCCTCAAACTTTTTATGTGATGCCACGCTGTCTTTGCTGATTCCTATTATCACCGCACCTTTCTCGGTAAATTGCGGATACAACTCCGAAAAACCGCAAGCCTGTTTTGTACAACCGGCGGTATTATCTTTCGGATAAAAATATAAAATTACCTTTTTCCCTCTGAATTCTTTCAAAGACCTGATATTTCCGTTTTGATCCGGCAATTCAAAATCCGGAGCTAAAGTTCCGAGTTCTATCATGATAATCTCCTGTTTTGTTATTTTTAATATATGTATAACAAAAAAATCCGTGCAACAATCAAATCATTACACGGATTTTAGTTTTGACAAAATAAGCTTTTTTAGTTTGTCGGCAATTTATATTTTGCTTTATAAAGATTGTAGTTTTTCTCAAACTCTGCGTTACCTGAACGAAGCTGTTTAATCGACTCATGAATGTTCATATTGTTATCCGCAGCGTCAATTATACAGATTGCTACATTTGAACAATGAGCAGCTACACGTTCCAAATCTGTTAATAAATCCGCCCAAACAAATCCCGATTTAATAGAACATTCTCCTTGTTGCAATCTTAAAATATGTTTAGCACGCATTTGTTCTTTTAATTCATCAATAACTTGTTCCAACGGTTCAACTAATTTTGCAGCTTCCGTATCATTATTTATAAATGAGGCTAATGCCAGATTCATAATTTCATTAAGAGCAATTCCGAGATTTTCTAATTCTTTATAAGCCGGTTCTGACAATTTTAAATCCTGCTTACATAATTCATCCGCTGAATATATTAAGTTTACCCCATAATCTGCAATTCTTTCAAAATCACTTATTACATGTAAAAGTTTACTTGCAGCTGTACTTTCCGAATCTCCTATTTGATGACTGCTGAGTTTTACAAGATAAGTCCCTAAAATGTCTTCATAATGATCAGTCAACTCTTCACCTTTTTTTATTTTTTCAAAAAGTTCAGAGTTTTGTGAACGAGATTGAAAATATTCGAGACTGTCTTTTAATGTTTCTACCGCAGTAGTTGCCATTTCAACCGTAAGAGCATGACTTCTATCCAATGCGACAACCGGAGTTGCAAGAAATCTTTCATCAAGTTCTGATGTAAAATCAGGTTTATCTGTATCCGGCACAAGTGTAATTGCAAGTTTTTCAAGCAAGCCGGACATCGGCAACAATAAGAATGTATTGAGAGTATTAAAAATCGTATGAGACACGGCTATATTGAACAAATTTGCCGATTCTGCAAATAATTGCGGATTAAAGATTTGTTTTACTACCATAAATACTGCCAACCAAACGACTGTTCCTATTACATTAAATGTCAAATGAACAAGTGCCGCTCTTTTTGCATTTTTGTTTGTACCGAAAGACGAAAGTATCGCAGTAATACAAGTTCCGATATTTTGCCCCATGATAATCGGAATCGCCGCACCTAAAGTGACTTGACCTGTCACGGAAAGAGCTTGCAAGATTCCGACTGAAGCGGAACTGGATTGAATAATCGCCGTAAGAACCGCCCCGGCTAACATTCCGAGAATCGGATTTTCAAACATCAAAAACATATTTTGAAATTGAGGAACATTTTTTAATCCGGAAACAGAACCGGACATTGTATCCATTCCGAACATCAAAATAGTAAAACCTAAAAAGATTACACCGGTATCTTTGTTTTTACTGCTTTTGCACGCCATAGTAAGTATGATTCCCGCAAGTGCCAAAATCGGTGTAAAAGAAGTCGGTTTTAACATCTGTACAAAAAAGTTTCCGCTGTCGATTCCGCCTAAGCTCAAAATCCACGCTGTCACTGTAGTACCTATATTCGCCCCGATGATAACGTTTATCGCCTGTTTTAATGTCATCAACCCGGAATTTACAAAACCTACCACCATAACGGTAGTCGCCGATGAACTCTGAATGATTGCCGTAATTCCTAATCCGGTCAGAAATCCTATTATTTTCCCCGTAGTCAATTTTTCAAGTACAGAGTGAAGCTTATTTCCAGCACGTCGCTCAAGAGCTTGTCCCATTACATTCATTCCATACAAAAATAAACAAAGTCCGCCGATTAAACTCAATACATTAAATATATCCATGACAAAAATATCCTCTGATTAATTTTATAAAAATACAAAGTTGCAATTTTCTTTTTTCAATTCGCAATTACCAAATTTTCACAAAATAAATTGCATAACAAACCAACATTATTACACCGGCAAAACGTGACAATTTCTTTTTTGGTAAACAAAACGCCAACAATGCTGCCGCTGCAATTCCGGAAATTATCGTATCAAAACGAAAAGCCTGTGCAAAAGGTACCGGAATTACCACGCCGGAAAGTCCTACTATAAACAGAATATTAAAAATATTGCTGCCTACAATATTTCCGATTGCAATATCAGAATTCTTTTTCATTGCAGCTGTAACCGATGTAAACAATTCCGGCAACGACGTACCCAAAGCAACTATTGTCAAACCGATAAATCTTTGACTCAATCCCAAAGCCTTTGCAATCGCTGTCGCCGAATCAACAACAAACTTACTTCCGCCCACAATCAAGACTAAACCTATAAGCGTAAAAAGAATTGCTTTTAATAATGAAATGTCTTTTGCTGCAACTTCATCACTTTGTGAATTTACTGTAATTTCTCCGGCTTTTTCTCGGTCAATAGCTGACTTTTCTTTTTTTGCGACACCAAACAGATAAGCTAAATATGCAATAAAAACTACCAACATGATAATTCCGTCTACCCTGCTGATATTACCGTCAAAACCAAGCAGATATAAAATCAAAGTAGCAAATAAAACTATAGGAATATCAATTATCAATGTAGATTTTTGAACTGCAAGCGGATAAACAAGAGATGAAATACCTAAAATAATCAGAATGTTTAAAATATTGGAACCTACGATATTACCTATCGTAATATCTGCATTACCGGCAAAAGCTGCCGTAATACTCACCGCCGCTTCCGGTGCACTCGTTCCCATTGCTACAATTGTAAGTCCGATGACCAATTGAGGAATCCCGAATTTTGTAGCTACTCCGGAAGCTCCGTCGACAAACAGGTCGGCCCCTTTTACCAGCATTACAAAGCCAAGTACAAGAAGCAAAAGTTGAATCGCCATTTCCATTTTGTTTTTTCTCCTTATTAAAATGGTTTTGTGCAATTCAGACCTTATTCTTTTTTGGGATAGCAACAAACAAGACCTGACTGCACCATAATTGCAGACAAGTCTCGCCGCTTACTTACAAAACCGGATTTCCGCTAAAATGAAAATAGAAATCGTACTGACGGCAATGTAAACGAAGTCGATTGACAACTTCGCCGGCTACTCCCTTGTTAGCTATATAACTAATCAAAAATAATGAAGCTGTCAAGTTTGAAAAAATATTTGTTAAAAATCCCCCCCCCAACGCCCAACGATAGACTTGACAAACATATTACAAAGTTTTACTTGTAATAAAAACATTTTTACAGGGAGTTTTATTATGACGACTTTATTAAAAAAAATACTTACAACATTACTACTCACAGCAATATTTTTACTTTGCAGCTGTGACACCGTCACAAATAATACCGATAATGGTAACAAAGAGAATACATCGCCGTCCTTAGTCGGAACTTGGGAAACAGAAGAAAGCCTAAATCTAAAAAATGGCTTTAAATACATTTACGAAATCAACTCAAACGGCAAGGCTGCTTTTTCAATGGAATACATTTTCGATGTAAATCCTGACGGCGAGACCGTATTAATCAAAAAAGGTGAATATTTAAAAGTAGAAGGAACTGCTTCGACGACAGCCGACAAAATCACCATAACAGATATGAAAGTAGCGAATGATTCTACTATGAGCAAAGAAATGATTGCACAAATGATACAAGAACCGCTGAACGACATGGAAATAGAGTACAAAGATTTGACACAAACATCTGTAAAAATTAAAAATGTTTATTGTGATGATGACGGAAACGAGATTGAAGAATGGATAACTTTAAGAAAAGTTACAAACAGCAACAATAGCAATGAAAACAACGATACTGAATACAGCATAATCGGAACTTGGACCGGAATCAAAAATCTTAACACCGGGGATTTTTCGATAGATTTTAAAATCACATACGTTATCACAGAAAAAAACTTCACTCTTATATTCGAAAATATCACAACTGATGAAGACTTAAAAATCACACAAACAACAGAAAGTACAATCACTAAATTTGAAGAAAATAAAATTTATTTAATCTCAGACAATCCGGAAAATCCCGGCGAAAAAATCAACAGTACTTTCAACTACAAAGATTTAACTGCTGATTCCGTAAAGATTTACCTGGAAGGATACAATGAATGGATTACTTTTAAAAAAGTGACAAATACAAACAATAATGAAAACAACGACAATGGCGATAATAAAGACGATGATACTGAATACAGTATAATCGGAAGCTGGAAAAATACACAAACAATAGACGCTGACGGCATTTCAACGGAAATGAAAATGACATACACTTTTACTGCCGACAAGTTTACTACCACTGCAGAATACAACATCATGGACACACCGGTAAAAGATACAATCGAGGGAACAATCACCAAAATCGAAAACGGAATGGTTTATTACACTTTTTTATCACCGGAAGATAACACAACTGAAGTAGAAAGTGTCGTAATATACAAAGACTTAACTGCCGATTCCGTAAAATTTAAATACATCGACGCATACGGAAATGATGTTTGGCTTACTTTCACAAAAGTCAAAATGTAATTGATTTGCAAACAAAAATGCCGGATAGATTTTTTCTAATCCGGCATTTTTTATTGGCTATTTCGAACGGTCTTTGTACATAATGCACACCCCTTATACATTGCAAAATTGCACAACCCTTGTGCATTGTGAAAATGCACAACACTGTTACATTGCCAATACCCAACCGTCTTTTGTTAGTTCATCTATATTTTTATATTCTGCAATTATCTGATTGCCGGAAATTAAAGTATTATCTTTGTCTTCAATTACGCTTAGTTTTACAGATGTATCAGAAATCTCAGAAACTATTGCCCATGCAAAATTTAAATTTTTTACAAAGGAATTGAGTTGTATTTTTTCTTTTGTAATTGTATACATTTCCGGTATCCAATCAAATTTTCCATCCGGCAAGTCTTGAAGTTCATCATTAAGAACTTCATTATCATCGTAATGTTTTGTTATAAACCATCTTCCATCTTTAAAATATCCTTTTTCACCTGAACCACCTTCAAGTCGAACTGAATAAATAAAATCTATTCCGGATGTTGCTATTTTTCGAAATCCGGCATAAACATCTCCATAATTGCCGCTTCTACACATAAAACCAATTGTGTTTTCTGTTTCATCACTGAAAGAAGGACTGTTATCTTCCGGATCTAAACTTGAAAAAGATATGTCTTCAAAACCAAGCCATGTAAAAGAAAATTCTTTTTGTCCTTTGCCAAATTTTTCAAATATTGAATTAAAATCTTCGTGTGAATAAAATTGCATTGAACAATATGCAAAACAACCCATAAAATTTCTCCTTAAGTAAAAATTATTTTAGTATATAATTTCTAAGCTGTATATATTAAGCGGAATAACTCAATTGATTAAAATTATTTCTATAACTTCATTAATGTAAAAACTCGCAATGACAGCCCCTCACTGCGAGTTTCAGTTGTAAAACAAGACACTTAAATATTTGCAGTGCCTTGTTTTGCTTCTTACTTTTTATTCTCTTATAATTTCTACATCATAGTCAAACACTTCATTACCAATTTTTCTCACACTTTTTGGAACAACTACTGATGTTAGATTACAGTATTCAAAAGCTCCTTTTCCAATCCTTGTTACTCCCTTTGGAATAACAACTGACGTTAGGGCTTTACAATTTGAAAAAGCGTCTTTACCAATCTTCTCTACCCCCTCTGCAATAACAACTGACGTTAGGGATTCACATCCTGAAAAAGCGTACTCTTCTATTTCTGTTACACTCGATGGAATAACTACTGATGTCAGAGAAGTACAGTTTCTAAAAGCAATTCTATAAATCTTTGTAACTCCCTCCGGAATAACTATTGATGTTAGGGAATTACATCCTACAAAAGCTCCTTGACCAATCGTTGTTACACTTTCCGAAATAACTACTGACGTTAGGGATTTACATCCTTTAAAAGCGTCTATTTCTGTTACACCCTCCGGAATAACTACTGATGTTAGATTACAGTTATAAAAAGCGTCTTCTCCAATCTTTTTTACACTCTTTGGAATAACTACCGATGTTAGAGACTCACATTCATAAAAAGCTTCTTCACCAATCTCTGTTACACCCTCCGGAATAACTGCTGTTGTTAATTCAGAAGTTAAACTTTCAACAATTCCATTTTTTATTAGAAATCCATTTTCTATTTTAAAGAGAGTATGTTCAAGTGTTTTGATATTACAGTTGAAAAAAGCTCTCCATTCAATCTCTGTTACACTTTCCGGAATAACTACTGACGTTAGAGAAGCACAGTCAATAAAAGCTTTTTCACCAATCTTTGTTACCCCCTCCGGAATAACTACCGATGTTAGGGATGTACAGCCTGCAAAAGTACCCTTTTTGCCAAAAGAATCACCCCCTTTTATCTCTGTTATACCTTCCGGAATAACTACTGATGTTAAGGAAGAACAGGCTTGGATTTTATGTTCAGTTGCAAACCAAGACACTTACATATTTGCAGTGCCTTGTTTTGCTTCTTACTTTTTATTCTCTTATAATTTCTACGTGTTCATCAAAAGCATTATCGAGGTTAAAAAGCGTTTTTATATTAATACAGGTTATTTTGTAAACTTTTAAGGTTTAATCCGGAGATACTGCAAGCCGAATCGTATATGCATAGCAACGTTGCTCACTATATGAGATATAGCTTATAAACAGAAACATTTGTAGCTGGAAAGGTTTTCGTCAGTAACGTATTTTCGATATGCGAAATAACTTATACAGAAAAACATTTGTAGCTAGAAAGGTTTTCGTCAGTAACGTAATAGAGACATCTCTAGTAGCTTATTATCGATATGCGAAATAGCTTATTATCGATAATAACACATTCGCTTGGTATTTCCTTGCGGAAATACTTCGTTCGTTTGCATTGCAAACTCATCGTGGATTCGGAAAATCTACGATTTTCCCATGAAAAAGAGAGAATGAACTTGCAGAAAGTCAAAGCGTTCTTTTCTCTTGGGAGTTATAGAGGGTATTCTCTTTTTATCCGCAAAAAAGAGAATACCCTCTAACTTTTCCCAAACTTTGAACTAAAGTTGCATTTTAATGCCGGTTTACACGGCGAATATTTCTTAAACCAAAATGGTTTATAAAGTTTTGAACCCAAAACGATTTCCAAATGCCGACTTGTCGGCAAATTGCCACACAGCTTGCTTCGTCGCCTGCGTTGCAAACAAAAAAGAGCAGATTTCTCCGCTCTTTTTGAATTATAGCTTCTCTATTTCCTCAACCGACAGCCCGGTAAGACTTGCAATTTGTTCTAGTGTTAACTTCATTGATAAAGCATTCTTTGCCGTTTCAATGGCTTTTTTATGTTCGCCCAATGAAATACCACGTTCTTCACCTATAGCAATTCCTTCATTACGACCTAAAGAAAAACCGTATTCTTCGCCGGCAGAAAAGCCGGAATCATAAGTATCTTGTTTTAACATTTCCCACGTCATATAT
>JBGUUT010000058.1:0-8120 GCA_045133795.1 Spirochaetota bacterium | reverse complement strand
GCTTCGGCTTGCAGATATGGTGAGTTTGCAAAGCAAACGAACGAAGTATTTAACGTCAGTTAAATACCAAGCGTAAGACACGGTGAGCAAGAAAGAAAATCGAAAACGATAGCCAATGTTTCACTTGATGTTTTCCTATAGAAAACATTTCGTTCGTACGCTTTGCGTACTCACCACAAGTACGAACGGTAAGATTTTCGCAATTTCTACATTTAATACTGATTATATATTGACCAAAAAAGAAAACTCTCAAAATGTATTGAGCGTATTGCAGAATGCCGGTTGCTATTTTATTCGAATAAATCGTACAGAAAAAAACAGTCAATATATCGGTGATTTATGTGAATTATTAGGTTTATTATAAATATCAAACGATAATTGACTGCTTTTGTAATAAAAAGTTTTTACTTTATAACAATTCTGCCCTGACTTGCTTTGTAGTCTTCGTCGATTGAGCCGGAAAGATTTTCCGTAATGAATATTTCCAATAACTCCACGTCCAGCATTCCGTTATTAACAATAATTTTAGCGTTATCAAACATAGAGGCTCCGTTTCCTCTGTCCAAAAGCAAATAATTGTGAGAAGCAAGTGTATATACTTTATCAAGCTGCAAATCTTCGTAATTTCCCGATGTAGGATTTAATACTTTCACGTTAGAAACACGGCGGTCGCCTTCCACTGAAACGAACACTTCATTTTCATCAAGTTTTACAGAAGACACAATCGAGGAATCTATTTCGAACGTAATTCCCGAAACATGCGGAAAACTTCCGTTTTCATTGGGATATAACATAACACAAAGTTCCAAGAAGTCTAAAATATCTTGTCCGGAAATTTCAGCGACACAGACTGTATTATTAAAAGGGAAAACGCTTAAAACGGAATTAAAAGTAATTTCACCTTTTGGCAAAGCTGCACGAATTCCGCCGCCGTTAATAAAACCGATATCGGCATTTGTTACCAATCTAAATGCATCAGCACAAAAGTCGCCGAGATTTGTTTCCGCATTTCTGATGATTCGGGTTTCGTTTTCATCGTGAGTAATTAAATCTACAAGATTCATTCCGATTTTTCGTGTTCCGAGAGAGCTGTATTCTTCTTTGATTTTTGCTATGTGATCAGAAACTTTTTCATCAGTCGCAGTAACAGATTCTGTGGGAATTAATTGTGTTGTGATTTTTCCGTCTTTGGAGATTGTCAACTTCCCGATATTTGCAAACTTTGTTCCCGTAGAAGTGATAACAACGTCTTTTCCGTTTTTGCCTTGTACAATCAACTTTTCTACAACGCTGTGAGAATGGCCGTCAAGAACGACGTCAAAGCCGAAGGTATTTCTTACGAGACTTTGAGCACTCCAGTTTTCATTTACACCTTCCGTTCCCAAATGTGACAAGGCGATAATGTATTCAGCACCGTCTTTTTTTGCCGAATTAATAGCATTTTGAACAACTTCAAATAAGTTTTCACCGGAAAAACTGTAGATATAATTTCCTTGTTCATCCAAAAACTGGCTAGGAGAAGAAGTAGAAATTGTACTAGGCGTTGTAATTCCGATATAAGCTACGTCTGTTTTGCCGTAACGAACCATAGTGTAAGGTTTGAATATAGATTTATTAGTTTTCAAATTAATAAAATTACTTGTCACAGGCTTTGTATTCATTAAATCAGCTAATTCATTCAGTCGAGAAATTCTGTAATCGAATTCATGATTTCCCAAAGTGACGGCATCATAACCGATTATATTCATCAATCTTACGATATATTCACCTTTAGAAATTGCCCCCAAACTGTCCCCCTGAATAAAATCCCCAACAGAAACAGCAACGACATTTGGGTGCGTTTTAGCGAGTTCATTTTTTAGTCCGCTGAATTTTACATATTCGTCAATAGCACAATGAACGTCATTTTCATAAAGAATGACAATCTCAGAATCTTCTTTAATTTTTGTATTTTCATTTGAAGAACATCCAATCCAGCAAAAGGTAAAAATTGCCAAAGCAACAAATAAAAAGGAATTAACCTTTTTTTTCATATAAAACTCCTTAAAGTAAGATTTGACAGAATCCTTATATCAAAAAAAAATCGTATTTCACAATATGCGGATACTCATGAACTGATAAAAGATATTGAAAGAAATGGTACTGATAAAGGCCGTGGACAGCCGGAAGCGCTGAAACACGAACTTACCGGGTATTACAGCCGTCGAATTGATTCTGCTAACAGACTTGTATATAAAGTTGACGGCGATAAACTGAATATTGTACAGTGCGGAACTAGGCTGGTAAACTATAAAAGGAAATACCTCTAAAAACTTTGGTTGTTAGAGGTATCTCTAAAAATGCACTTTATGCCCAGAATGATTCTTTGTCTGAATACTTAATTTTTACTTCCCATTCATCAGGATCGGAAGATTCTCCTTCTTCCAGCTTTATTCCAAGTTCTTCCAGGCTGTCTTCAAAATCAAAAATTCCAAAAATATCGTCTTCATCATCTTCGTCATGGAAGCTGAAGTAGTCTCCGTTTTTACTAAGGTCCCGGTACATCAGACAATCGTGGTCATCATAGTCATCATCGGTTTCTTCTTCCAGTGCGACAGCATCATAAAGCTCGATTACTCTGTGTGTTTTTTTGTTTTCTGCAATAATTGAATCTTCTGCCCTTTTCCAGTAATTTCCTTCCTGTAAACGGTAGAGGTAGTCATCGTCTTTTTCAAAATCGTAGGAATCATAAATATCAAAACATTCATCGCCATAAGCATATTTACTGCCTTTTACGAGATCGAATGCTCTTACACAGCTCAAAACTCTGTTACCATTTTCTTCAATAACTTTGTAATATGCCACAGAATTATCGTCGTAACTTGTTTCACTAAAATCCTGAATGAACTCAACTCTCATGTCGAAAGGGTGAAATTTGTCAAAGATTTCCTGAAAGAAATCTTCATCGATGTGTTTTATATCTAACCCGTCGCCTTTATAGCAGGGATAAATCATTTCATTTTCAAGCTTAAAGCAGTCTCCATATTCTTTCCAGTCGTCCTCTTCTGAGTTGAAGAAATCGTAATTTTCTCTGCAATAATCAAAAATCTCTTTTGCCAGTTCGGGATTAGCCTTGTTTCCCTCGTTTTTAAATTGCATTGTTACATATCCATAGCCTGCACTCATAATTGAACTCCTGTCTTTTTATATGTTAATAATATTATATCATAAAAGACTTTTACGGTAAGTTCAAGAAAAAAAGCGTGTAAATTGTTTTCTTCATAAAATTCATGGGGATGATTTTCTGAAGAGTTTTCCAAAAACTCCTAAAGTAAGATTTGACAAAATCCTTATATCAAAAAAAAATCGTATTTCACAATATAGGGACATACATTTTGCATAAATAAATACCTTGAAGCGAAAGCCTAAGTAATGTGATGTCGTTTTGCTGCTATATATGTTACAATGAGTTTACCAAATTTGAAGTTATTTGATTTACAAAAGATAATGAAGCAGGCAGAGCTGAAGAAAAACCTAAGAAGAATAGTTTCTGTATGTGCGATGAATCAGATAGGCTTGTATCGGAAAAATATTATAAAAAAAGGAGAATTGTTATGTACAAGGGATATGAAAATATCACAATTTGTGACCATCCGCTGCTAAAACATAAAGTTACTATGTTGAGAAATAAAAACACGGGAACAAATGAGTTTCGTAAAGTAGTTGAAGAAATTTCTATGCTGGTAGGTTATGAAGCTCTCAGAAACTTGGAGTTGAAAGAAGTCGAAGTGGAAACACCGTTGGAAAAGGCTATGTGCCCGGTAATCGCCGGAAAAAAGCCGGCTATTATTCCGATTCTCAGAGCCGGTCTGGGCATGGTCGAAGGATTGTTAAATCTTATGCCGGTTGCAAAAGTCGGTCATATCGGACTTTATCGTGACGAAAAAACTTTTGAGCCTCACGAGTACTACTGCAAATTACCGCAGTCTCTGGAGGGCAGAAAAATATTTGTAACAGATCCGATGTTGGCGACAGGCGGTTCTGCAATTGCAGCCATTGATTTCGTTAAGAAGCACGGCGGAAAAGATATAACATTCCTATGTATCCTTGCAGCTCCGGTAGGACTTGAAAAACTGGCAGAGGCACATCCGGATATTCAAATCTACGTAGGGAATTTAGATCGTGAACTTAATGAAAATGCTTATATTCTTCCGGGGGTCGGTGATGCCGGAGACAGAATTTTCGGTACGAAATAAAACGATATTACGAGGTAAAAAATGGAAAAGAAAGAAAGACAAGTAATTGGTGTTGAAGAGAAACCGCCGCTAGGACAGTGGATTCCGCTGAGTATCCAGCATACTTTTGCAATGTTCAGTGCTTCTGTTTTGGTGCCTATTTTGTTTGGAATTCCGGCGTCTATCGTTTTGTTGATGAATGGTATCGGAACTTTATTGTTTCTTATTATCACGAAAGGAAAGTCTCCGGCGTATTTGGGGTCCAGTTTTGCGTTCTTGGCTCCGGCTTTTATAGTAATTGAGAAAATGGGATACGAGTATGTACTGGGAGGATTTATCGTCGCCGGTGCGATTTTCTCGATTGTTGCTATAGTCATAAAATTTGCAGGTGTAAACTGGATTGATGCTGTGCTGCCGCCGGCGGCAATGGGACCTATCGTCGCATTGATTGGTCTGGAACTGGCAGGTTCTGCTGCAAGTACGGGCGGAATTATTGCAAACGCCGGCGGAGTAATCGATCCTAAATTAGTGCTGGTATTTGTATTTACATTATCATTGGCTGTTATCGGACAAGTAGTGTTCAAAGGTTTCGCTTCTGCAATCGCCATTTTGATTGCTATCGTTGCGGGGTATGTTCTGGCGACGGTAATGGGACTGGTGGATTTTGCGGCGGTAACTAAAGCACATATATTCGAAATGCCGGCCTTTATGGCTCCTAAATTTGACATTACGGCAATTATTATTATCGTTCCGGCTTCTCTGACTGTTATTTCAGAACATATTTCACATCAGATTGTAACCGGTCAGATTGTTGGAAGAGACTTGCTCAGAAATCCGGGACTTCACAGAACATTGTTGTCTGATGGTATTTCCACAATGCTATCTGGGTGTTGCGGTTCTGTACCTACTACTACATACGGCGAAAATATCGGTGTAATGGCAGTTACAAAAGTTTACAGTGTCTGGGTTATCGGAGGTGCTGCTGTATTCTCTATCCTATTGGCATTCTTTGGACAGGTAAGTGCTCTAATCAGCACAATTCCGGGACCGGTAATGGGCGGTATCAGCTTTTTGCTGTACGGTATGATTGCGGCGAGCGGAATCAGACTGTTGGTAGACAAGAGGGTTGATTATTCAAAACCACGTAATCTGGCAATGACAGCAGTTGTATTTGTAACGGGACTGTCCGGTGCGGCTATCCAGATTGGCGAAGTTCAGCTGACAGGAATGTGCCTTGCAACAATTGTAGGTATCGTAATGGGGCTGATAATGTTCATTATCGATAAAGCCGGACTGGCAAACGATAAAGAATAAATGTTAAATATGAAAATCCTTAGGTTTTACCTAGGGATTTTTTTATATCATCAGTATTAAACTAATTGCCTTTAGTAAACATAGCGGAGGAAAAAAGTACAAATCCTTATTTTAAGGAAATTGAAAAGAATAACTGTTTGCATAATAAAAAAGACAGTCAATTTTTGTAAGAAGTCAATCTTACCAAGTGTAAGAAGCATTATCTGAACTTGTTTCAGAATCTCCGGAAAGAAGAAATTCCGAATCAAGCCTGCCTGTCGGCAGACAGGTTCGGAATGACGAACCACGTAATCTGCACCATCTGCAAGTTATAATCTGCAACGGTTGCAGACCGTAATCTCGCAGTGTCCGGGGAGATAACCAAAAAAAATGCGGAGGAAACAAAACCTCCGCATTTTAAAGATTAAAAATTATTGCTCAATTACTTCCACATCAAAAGTAGTCGTACATCCGCCGTAAGTAATCGTCAATGTTTGAGTACCCAATTCTAATGGATTAAACCTGCTTACCATGCTTGAAGTAACATTGACAGTTTTAGTAGTTCCGTCATCTCCTGTTACCTTGATAGTAAGACCGCTTATATCAAGTGATTCTGCAAAATTATATGTTGTCTTGTGACTTGCTGAATTTACAGAAATAGCTGTTACTGCATGCACTTCTACATCAAAAGTTGTCGTACATCCGCCGTAAGTAATCGTCAATGTTTGAGTTCCGGCTACTGATGAATCAAAACCGCTTACCATGTCTAAACTTATATCTACATAAGAAGTTGAACCATTAGAATAATAAGCTTCTACTGCAAATCCTGCTAAATCAAGTTCTTCTCCTACAAAGTAAGAAGTTTTATCCGGGTAACTTGTAATACTTATACTTGAAACTGTTGGTTCTACTATTTCCACATCAAAAGTAGTCGTACAACCTTTGTAAGTAATCGTCAATGTTTGAGTACCGACTACAGACGAATCAAAACCGCTTACCATGTCTAAACTTATATCTACATAAGAAGTTGAACCGTTAGAATAATAAGCTCTCACTGTAAGCCAGTTCAAATTTAATTCTTCTCCAACATAATATGAAGTTTTATCCGGGTAACTTGTAATACTTATACTTGAAGGTGTAGGACGTTCAATTACTTCTACATCAA
Organism: Spirochaetota bacterium; assembly: GCA_045133795.1. Classification (GTDB taxonomy): domain Bacteria; phylum Spirochaetota; class GWE2-31-10; order GWE2-31-10; family GWE2-31-10; genus RGIG8597. Next base: position 1,448 of record JBGUUT010000058.1, on the reverse strand, counting down.
AAGTAGTCGTACAACCGCCGTAAGTAATCGTCAATGTTTGAGTTCCGGCTACTGATGAATCAAAACCGCTTACCATAGAAGATGACACTTTTACAATTCTGGTTGTTCCGTCATCTTTTGTTGCTTTAATAGTCAGATTACTTAAATCAAGAGAATTATCTGTATAATATGATGTTTTGTGACTTGTAGAATTTACAGAAATCCCGGTAACGGTGCCGGTATTTTCAGGTCTTTCTTCTTTATACATTTTATCTTGAGCATCTTTCCAGCTGAAAGTAACTTCTTGACCTTTTACATAAGGAACCCATTTTTCAGAACCCCATTTTTCAGCATTGATAGAAAGCTGAAGAACATCGTCCGCACCCGGCATAGCAAATTCTTTAGCAAGGTCTATTACTGTATTTTCATTCATATAGTTAGCTAAAGCCCAACCCGCATTACAACTGGCTGTCATTGCTGCATCATAGATTCCGCCCGTAATAGCACTACCGTCTTCATTTTTGATAGTTACTGCAGAACCGCCGTTCCAACCATAAATAGAACCATTGATTTCAGATGTTCCGTCAGTTTTTACAGGAACATCTTTTAAATACAATGTAGAGTTAGTATCTTCCATAGTGATTTTTAAAGTTACTGTAATTGTAGCAGGAGCAGCCCAAGTAAATGCATATACTTCATTTGCTTCGTCAACAACATCCATTAATAATGCAGAACCGGCATTGTCATCTGCAGCCCAGTTTCCACCTAAATATCCATTGATATAGATTCCAACAGGAAATTCTCTTTCTGCATTAGCGTTTTGGGCTATTGTAGAAGTAGCTTTAGCACCGGCAGCAGCATCTGTCAATTTTACAGTACCGTTTTTCTTATCATAAGTAAGTGTATATAATTTTCCATCTACTAATTCATTCTTATCAATAAAGATTTTCGTTGAATCATCATTTGAAGAATCTCCGGTAGCTTTGTCTATAGGCTCTTTAGCTATACCGACAACCTCACCATTTAATTTTACATAAACTTTATCTACTAATTGACCTATATCAACAGCACCGGCACTTGTGTACTGACAATTCCAACCTTTTTCTGTACAGAATTTAAAACCATAATCAAAAGATTCTATTTTTGTCACAACAGGAATTGTTTCATAAATTGCTCTTTCTTTTTCCCACTTAGCATATAGTGTTACATCTGCTGTTTTGTAGCCTTCATACCACAGTTCTATTTTTTCACCGCTGAAATCCGGGCTTTCGTACCAGCCGACAAATATACAGTTTTCTCTTGTCGGTTCTCGTAATATTACAACGTCATCTTCCGTAAATGAATATTTATTTTTAGGATGGTTTACTCCGCCGTTAAGTTCATAAGTAATTTTATGAGCATTTTCGGCAAGTAATATTGCGTACAATGTCACGCTTTCGGCAAAAATTGCAGAGCCTTTGTAAGACAGA
>JBGUUT010000057.1:0-15730 GCA_045133795.1 Spirochaetota bacterium | reverse complement strand
TACCGGATTGATAGTGATGGGAACATATACAGCCTCTGTAGAAATATTTAAAAGCGGCGGCTGGAAAGGTGAAGCTATAGAATCAGTAACAAAATGGGAAGATGAAAAAGATTACAGCGTATCACCTTATAACTTCGGTACAGCCGGAGTGCAGATTGTTACTATAAAAAGCAAGTCTGCTAATGTAGAATGTAATTTCTATGTGTATGTTGTGGATGACTCACAAAATGACGAAACATCGAAACCGGAAAAAGAGGAAATTAAAGTTGAGGACATCGAGGTAAAAACATTAGGTACGCCTAAGACATCGTATAAAGTCGGTGAAAAATTAGACTTGAGTTGTTACCAAGTAGTGGGAAAATATAGCGGTTTTGAAATAAATCTACCGTATACAAGCGACCCGGCAAACGGTACGGTATTATCAGGAGCGGGAGAAAATATAGAAATTAAATTCTATTATAACGATGAAATGGTGGAAACAAAACAAATCACCGTAAGACGGCCATGTACCGTAGAATTTTATGACGGAATCGGCAGTAATAAACTTGTGTGTAAAACTGAAGTGGCATTCGGCGAAAGTTTAAAATTGCCTGTAGCACCGAACAAAACCGGTTATACATTTGCCGTATGGGTGTATGATGTTGAAAATAAAGTTACATCTGAAGACATTGTAGAAGAAGATTTGAAACTTTACGCTACATGGACAGCTAACACTTATACCGTGAAGTTTGATTCTAACGGCGGAAGCGGTACAATGAATAGCCAAACTTTTACTTATGATGTAGCTAAAGAATTGACAGCAAACACATTTACACGTACCGGCTACACATTCGCCGGCTGGAATACACAACCTGACGGGAAAGGAACAAGTTATGCAGATAAGGCAAGTGTGAAAAACTTAACTGCTACTGCAAACGGTGAAGTAATACTCTATGCAGTGTGGACAGCTAACACTTATACCGTAAAATTTAACGCCAACGGCGGAAGCAGTGCAATGGATAGCCAAACTTTTACTTATGATAAAGAACAAGCTTTGACAGCAAACGCATTTACATGTACCGGTTATACATTCGCCGGCTGGGCAACAAGTAAGGACGGAGATGTTGTTTATGCAGATAAGAAAAATGTGAAAAACTTGACTGTCACTGAAAACGGTGAAGTTACACTCTACGCAAAATGGACAGCTAATAAATCAGTAATCACAATAACGTTACCATCGATAAATGATGCAGAAATCAATTTGGAATCGGAAACAAGTGAAAATACCGTGACTTTTTCCGCAAATACAGGGTTTAAGAGCTATGCGTGGTACATAGACGGCGTAAAACAAAGTGAAACATCGAAAACTTTTATAATCAATACATCAACTATGAATCCTATAATTTATAAAATAATGGTGATGGTTTCTAAAGATGGTAAGTTCTACAGTGCAACGGCGGATTTGAAAATAGATAGGGAACAGTAAAATAAGTAATGAAGAAACTAGGTACATTTATTTGCCATGTAAAGAAAAAGATTCCTATTTCTTACGTGATGTAAATGAAGAAGAGAAGGAGGCTAACAATGAAAAATCTAATTAAGTTTTTTATGGTGATGGCTGTATTGTGTATGACAGCGTGCAGTCAGACATTTGAAGATGTAAGTAATAATGCAAAACCACAAGAGAAAGGGCGACTTGTGATGAACGTGGGGAGCCGGTCAAGAACAATAATGCCGACTGTTGATACCTTAAAAAGTAGTATAAAAAGTGCAACATTGACAGCAATGAGTACAAAGGGACAAAGCTGGAGCTGGAGCTGGAGCGGTGACAACGGTGACGATGTAATCAATCAAATTGGAAGTGATAACAGCATACTGCTGGATGTTGGTATTTATAACTTTGAGATGAAATTCTACAACGGAAACAACGGTGTGATTTTAAGCTGTACAATAGATAATCAAGAAATAAAAACCGGAGACAACAAGCTAACTTTTGATATGCAAATATCTACAACCGGTAACGGAAATATATCAATAACATTAATCTGGGGAGCTGACAGCGGGATAAATAAAATAAAAGCCGGACTTTACTATATAGCAACTGGCGAAGCTGTAAAAAATTATGAGCCGGAAGAACTTACTATCAGTAGTGATACGTATACGACATGCTATTCAAAAAATGATATTCAATCCGGTCAATACATAATCAAGTTTGAGGTGTATGATACATCAGATAAACTTCTGAATACATTAACTGATGTAATAGAAGTAATAGGCGGAATAACTACAACCCACCAAATAACATTGAACGATATAAATACACAATATTATACAATTACATATAAGCTAGACGGCGGAAATTGGCAAAATGGCTTCACTCCGATAACAGTACGAAATGCAAATACAAAAATAATTCTGCCGACGGCGAACAACGTAGAAAAAACAAATTGTATATTCGGCGTTTGGTATGACGGAAAAGGAATAAAGGAAATACCGAGTGATATTATCGAAGATATTACTGTTACTGCCGTGTGGGGAACTATAAAAGAGACTAATACTGTCGAATGGAATACTACGGCTAATACTGTAGCTGCTGTAATAGAAACATTACCCGGAGAATATACTCACGATATAATAGTTACCGAAGAAATATCAAACACTACTATATCAGCCATAAATACAGCATTAACAACATTACAAACTAAGAACAACAGTGCAAAGGTAAATCTAGATTTAAGCAAAACTAGCGGATTGAATTCTATCGATACTGATGCGTTCAAAGGGTGTAGCAACTTAACTTCGATAACAATCCCTGACAGCGTGACTTCTATCGGTGATTGGGCGTTCTATAATTGCAGTAGCTTAACAAGCGTGACAATCGGTAACGGCGTGAAAGAAATCGGTAGCTCTGCGTTCTATAATTGCACAGGCTTAACAAGCGTGATAATCCCTGACAGCGTGACTACTATCAAAGGCTATGCGTTCCAAAAATGCACTGACTTAACAAGCGTGATAATCGGTAAAGGCGTGACTTTTATCGGTAATTATGCGTTCGATAATTGCACAGGCTTAACAAGCGTGACAATCGGTAACGGCGTGACTACTATCGGTGACTCTGCGTTCTATGGTTGCAGTAGCTTAACAACTGTAAACTACAAAGGAACACAAGATGAATGGGGGGGTATAAGCATTGGTAGTGGTAATAGCAAGTTAGCAAATGTAAATTATTATAGTTTTAAAGTGACATCAGAAGACGATGTGAGTGACGCGATTTCAAAACTTACGGAAGGAGGTAGTTACACTATTATTGTTACCGGAGCGATAGAAAACACTACTATATCAGCCATAAATACAGCATTATCAGGTAGCAATGCAAAAGTAAATCTTGATTTAAGCCATATTGAAAATTTGACTAAACTTCCAAACTTTGCGTTCTCTGGTTGCAGTAGCTTAACAAGTGTGACAATCGGCGGTGACAACGTGACTTCTATCGGTGGCTCTGCGTTCGCTGGTTGCAGTAACTTAACAAGTGTGACAATCGGTGACAACGTGACTTCTATCGGTGGCTCTGCGTTCCAATATTGCAGTAGCTTAACAAGCGTGACAATCGGTAACGGTGTGACTACTATCGATCCCCGTGCGTTCCAATATTGCAGTAGTTTAACAAGCGTGACAATTCCTGCCGGCGTGACTACTATCGATTTCTATGCGTTCAATGGTTGCAGTAGCTTAACAAAATTTATTGTAAATGAAGGTAATGAATACTTTTCCACATCAGATGACGGTACGATTTTATATAATAAAGACAAAACAACTTTGATTGCATATCCGAGTGCAACCGGTGTAGTGACAATCCCTGCCGGCGTGACTAAAATCGATCGCTATGCGTTCGATAATTGCAGTAGCTTAACAAGCGTGACAATTCCTGCCGGCGTGACTACTATCGGTGACTCTGCGTTCCAAAATTGCAGTAGCTTAACAAGCGTGACAATTCCTGCCGGCGTGACTACTATCGGTGACAATGCGTTCAGAAATTGCACAGGCTTAACAAGCGTGATAATCCCTGACAGCGTGACTACTATCGGTAGCAATGCGTTCGATGGTTGCAGTAGCTTAGAAAGCGTGACAATCGGTGATAAGGTGGAATCTATCGGTGTCTCTGCGTTCAATGGTTGCGGAAAATTAGCAACTGTAAACTACAAAGGAACAGAAGAAGAATGGAATCAGAAAATAATCAATGGTATTGGTAGTGGTAATGGTAAATTAACTGGTGCGACTATAAATTATAATGCAATTACTGTGACATCAGACAATGTGAGTACTAAGATTTCAAATCTTTCGGCAGGGGGTAGTTACACTATTATTGTCACCGAAGAAATAACAAGCAATACTATATCAGCCATAAATACAGCATTATCAGGTAGCAAGGCAAAGGTAAATCTTGATTTAAGCGGAACTACAGGATTGACTGATATCGGTGTCTCTGCGTTCTTTGGTTGCATCGGCTTAACAAGCGTGACAATTCCTGCCGGCGTGACTTCTATCGGTAACCATGCGTTCAATGCTTGTAGCTTAAAAAGCGTGATAATCCCTGACAGCGTGACTACTATCGGTATATCTGCGTTCTATAATTGCAGTAGCTTAGAAAGCGTGACAATCGGTAACGACGTGACTTCTATCGGTGGCTCTGCGTTCGGTGGTTGTATAAAGTTAAAAACTGTAAACTACAAAGGAACAGAAGAAGAATGGAATCAGAAAATAATCAATGGTATTGGTGATGGTAATGACTGTTTAACTGGTGCGGAGACTATAAATTATAATTATACAGAGTAATTTTTTAACTTAAAAGTGCGGAAGAAAATCTCCGCACTTTTTTTATAGATGTTTTAATTTTATAGTTTTTCCATTGTAGAAGTGACAGTCGGTGGATTTGTACTTATATCAACAGTGAATGTTTCTAAAAATTCGGTAGCTTCGGTATTTTGTACTGTTCCGAAATAAATATTATCAATCGCAAAATCGTTTCCTTCATTTACGGTAGTATAATTGACAATATAAATGTGACACCAGTCAAGGTCTTTAGTCGGTGTAAATGTAGATGTGTACTCTTTCCATTTTCCTAATTCTTCGGGAACGGTAAACTCAAGTAGGGTGTTATTATTATTTTCCGGATTTTCAATAACAAATTTCAATTTTGCAAGACTGTTTTTACCGTGTTCATCGTATTCCAAATCAATGTTTGCAGCCCAACAACTGAACTGATACGTAATACCGCCTTTTAGTTTCAGATTTCTGGCTGTCCATACTCTTGCACTGGAACTGTTCCCCCCGTCACATACAAGAAGTCGTTCGCCGTCTTGTGCCGTAAGATTTGCGAAATAAAGCTTTTTTACGTTATTGGCATCAGTGTCGGTAGTTACACTTCCGGTTTGCATATTTTCACCGTTATTATTCATATTCATATATTCATAGGAAATTTTGTCTCCTAATTTATTGACTTCGTTTCGGATTGCATTGTCGGGAGTAAACTCAAAACTTCCGGCTGTGATAAGATTGCCGGTATCGTAAATGCCGCCGGGATTTGTGATTTGACATTGAATAACGGCATTTTCTGTTAATTCGATATCAAGGGATTGAGTTTCTTGTCCGTTTATAAGCCATTTATAACTTGCTCCTTCTGTAGCTTTGAGAGTAATTGCTTGTTTTGGTTTTACTTTAACGGTACAATTTGCATAATAAATCGTATCATCATTTTCCAGTTTGATTTCGATATTGACATTAACGGTTCCGGCTTCTATTCCGGTAATATCGGCAGTTGCAGTTTTGCCGGAAAATGAATCATTTGATAATGTTGCAATTGTGTTATCACTGACAGACCATTTTACACTTGAAAGATTGCCTTTAGTTGTCATGCAGCTTAATTCAAGTTTACCGATGTCTTTCATAAAAATATCAATATTGTTAACGGTAAAAGTCGGATCTCCGGTAACATACACACGACAACTTCCGCTGACACCGTTGGAAGCCGTTGCTGTGATTGTTGCGTATTTAGTCAAATCTCCGTATCGTCTGACAGCCGTAATTTTGCCGTTTTCATCAACTGTTACGTATTCCGGTGCGTCGGAGGTCCATGTCAAAGATTTATCAACAGCTTCATTAGGCGATATTGTGGGAATAAGTTGATAAGTATCACCTATATCTAATGTAATATTATCTAAAATAATGCTTTCAATTTCAGCTTGTTTGATTACTTCTAAAGTACAATTTGCCCAATAAGTATTGTCGTCATTTTCTAATCGTATTTCTACATTGACATTAGTTATTCCGTCTTTCAGTGCATTGATATTTGCAATGGAAGATATTGCCGCATTAGTAGAAGAGGTTATTTCTGCAATATCGGATTTTAGTATAGTCCATTCTGCACTTTCAATATTGTTACCTTTTTCGGTAATGCAGGATAAGGTCAGTTGACCGTTTTCGCCTGCCGTTATTTTCAAATCGGCTAATTCAAACTTCGGGTCTCCTATAACATAAACTTGGCAACTTCCGCTGACTCCGTTGGAAGCAGTCGCTGTGATTGTAGCGAATTTTGATAAATCTCCGTATCGTCTGATTGCCGTAATTTTTCCGTTTTCATCTACGGTTACATATTCCGGGTCATCGGATGTCCATGTTAATGATTTATCTGTTGCATTGTCCGGTTGGATATCGGGAATAAGTAGCAGTGTATCTCCTATATCAAGAGTTGCGTTTTTAAGTGTAATATTTTCAACTTTGTGTGGCTCATCGGTAGGACGAAAAGGGTTGTTCACGGAACAACTGATAATAAATATAATTGTTGTAATAAAAGGAATAACTTTTTTAACCATATCAACTCCTTATGTGTAAAAAGAGCAAATGTTATTCCCAAATGATATTTGATTACCTATTTCTGGTAAACTTTCATATTCTTATGATTTTGTAAATGCTCTTTTATAAATTGAAGTTTTGTTTTTTTGAATGTTTAGACAAAAAAATACACCTCCTGAAATTAAGCTTTCGGAGGTGTATTTTTTTTACTGATTATAAAATTATTATAATTCTATGGTTTCGGAAAGTTTTACAGTTTTAACTTTGTATTTTCCGTCATTTGTCCAGCCGTTGCTTTTTACAGAACTATTTGCCGGTACAAGTAAAGTTATTTCATCTGCAAGTTTTCCGTTGAGTACAGACGCTTTTAATGTGAAACCTTCAAGGTCATATTTGATTTCGTTGTAGTTTCCGTTTTTATAATCGTAAGAAACACCGTCATCATCATAGAATATAAAGCTTCCGTTGATATTTTCTGCCGGAGTGAGCAATAAAGCTGCTTTCCCTTTATAATCAAGCGGCGTGATACTTCCTTCTTTTATGAAAACAGGAATTTCTTCCATTTTTGCCGGAAGGGTATAAGTACCGCCTTTTGTAAGGTTCATATTTTCCCAGTTGTACCAGTTACCTTCCGGTAAGAATACTTCAATATCTTTTTTGAAATTAGTGCTGGCTGTTATCGGACAAACAAGAATATTTGCTCCGAAGAAATATTGTTTATCAATAAATTTAGCAGGAGTATCTTCGTATTCAAGGAACATACTTCTCATTAAAGGTAAACCGTCACGACACATTTCACGTGATAAACTGTAAGTGTAAGGCAACAATTGGTAGTGATAATTTATGTAATTTTTGATAATCGGCAGATTTTTTTCACCGGCTACCCATGGTTCACGAGAGTCTGTTCCGTGAGCTCTGTATACCGGAGTAAAAGCTCCGAACTGATACCATCTTGTCATAAGTTCCGGATCACTTAATTTCGGAGTAAAACCACCGACATCACTTCCCCAATATGGAAAACCTGAAAGTCCGCTGCTTAAGCCTTCTGCAAGTTGCTGACGTAATCCGTCAAATGTAGCCGGAACATCTCCGGACCAGTTTGATACTGCATACGCTTTACTTCCCGTATATCCGGAACGGCTCAAAAGGAAAAATCTTTTGTTTGGATATTGTTTTGTAACGGCAGACATAATAATTCGTGACCATTCACGATTGAAGTAGTTATGAAAATAAGTTTCCGGAATGCCGGAGAAAACCGCAGACGGCGGACATCTTTCAGGTTCTCCCAAATCTGTCCAGAAGCTGTCGATTCCGCTTTCAATCATTTTTATGTATTTATCACCCAATAATTTTTCAGTTTTAGGATTGAGCGGATTAATAATTGCACCTTCTTTTGAACCGTTTACACACCACCAGTCATTCCATAATACAGGTTTGCCTTTTTCATCATCAGCAAAAAGTCCTGCTTTTCTGAATTCATCATAGCAAAGTGAATCTGTAGCGAAAAACGGTTCACTGATAGTAATTAATTTTACGTTGTTTGATTCTAAATAATCATCAAGAGCTTTCGGGTCAGGAAACTTTTCTTTATTCCAATCCAAATCTCCCATTTTATTAAACCAAGCCAAGTCAAGAACGACTGCACTTAGCGGAATGTTTTCTGTTTTAAAACGTTCTACTAATTCAATAACTTCTTCTGTAGTTTCATAAGAATATTTAGATTGAGTAAAACCGAATACCCATTTAGGTAACATGGCACTTTCGCCTGTAACTTTATAAAAACCTGATACAGCAGATTTAAAACTGTCATCGACTCTGTAATATCCTTCAATTCGTCCGGTACCGCTGGCACAAACAACCGGGTCTTCTTTGTCTTTCGGGAATTTTAATTTGTCATAACCGTTTGCGTTTATGTATACGGTATCTTTTGATGTTGTCATGTAAAAAGGAACATAAAGATATGTTTGGTCACCGTAATTCGGTTCGTGATAAATAATAGCACGTTTTCCGGCAAGATTGAGCGATTTGTGAATTTGTCCCATTCCGTAATAGGCATTTACATCGGCATAATAACGTTCTTCTTCTATTTCACCGTCTTCATAATAGAAAGTAGAGGTATAACGTAATGTATCTTTGTAATACAATTCGTAACCGTCATCAATTTTCACAATTTTATAATCATTCCATGTAAGCTCGTTTCCGTTTACGGCAAAAGTTTCACCGATAGCAGGAATCTTTAATTCAAGTGATTCTGCCGGTGCAGAATATTTCTTTCCTAAAGCTTCAATTTTTAAATAGCCGTTTTCACATGGTGTAAAGAATATCTTTACGCTTCCGGCATTTAACGATGTTCCGCCGGGAACAGATTTGCAGGATAAAAAAACAGCAAATAAAGCGAGTAAAAGTAAGCTTTTCTTTTTCATATTGACCTCTTCAAATATTAATTTATCGTTATATATATATCTTTTTTCAAAGCTTCTCAACAAATGGATTTTTTTGGATTAAAAACGTAAAAAAAAATAGTATGTCTTAAAATTTGATATTTTGAGGTATGATTTGGATGTCGGTAAGCTTAAAATATAATCTATTTTCTAAAAAGTAGGGCGAAAAGTACATTTTCAATATCCAGTATAACTTTGACAATAAATAGAATTGCTGTTATATTCCCGAATACATTTTGGCTTTGACGGAGAAGAATAAGAAAATGTACGATGAAGCTTACAAAGAAATTGTCGGTCAAGAATATCAATTGAGAAAATATAATACCGTTGCTGTTTTTTATGAAGCAATAGAGAAATAGTTTGATGAATCGTAAGATTGTTTTAATTTTTGTTGCAATATTAATTCCGGTGTGGCTTTGTGCCGTTCCGGCTCTTCCTTTTTCACAAATGAGAAATACTCCCAGTATGAAAGATTTTAGTATTAACAGTAATCTGACATCTTCAAAAGGATATAAGTCTATTATGGCGTGGGAATATCCGGTAGATTTTCTGATTTTGTATTCAAGCTTATGGCTTACTGCCGGAATAACGGCACCTATGTGGGACGACGGAGTGTCTTTGCCGTCATCAAATGACAGTTTTACGGACCGTTTGTTGATGGAGCCGTTTAATACTCGAAAAGAAAATGTGTTTTCTGTATTGTATGATTCGTCAGGTAAAAAAGTAAAAGACATAAATGACGATGACATTTATGTTCCGAATGGTTCTTTTTATGCGAAAAATATTGTCGAGCCGTTGATGTTTACTTATATGGCTTTATATTTGCGTTCAAAAAATTACAATATAGCATTAATGATAGGCGAGCTTTTTACTCTTTCAATTTTATATGAGTTTACGGTAAGACCGGTTTTTAAGATTTCTAGTTTTGAGCAATTATTAAAAAATCCGGCGGTAGGAATATTAGCCGGGATTTTGTTTGATGAGATTGCAACTTATTTATTGACAACTCCGAGTATCGGATTGCACGTTTTGGCGTATATTTTAAATCCGTTTAAAGCATTACCGACATCACGAGTTCACGGATTAATATTTTTACAACCTTATACTGCCGCAGTTACTATAGCTGCACGTGCGGAATTTTAATATGTCATACAATTTAAATGTAAAATCATCGCCGGCAATGGATGTTGCACTGCGAATTATCAGTTATGAACCGCAATTTTCCGGAGTATTGAAAAATAAATTATTAAAAAAAGGTTTTAATTTAGAACAAGTAACTCAAGCGTTACAGCAGCTGGAAGAACTTGAAATGCTTGATGACGAACGTTTGGCTAAAATTTATGCCGGCGATTTGATGAGAGTTAAGCTTTACGGTCCGGCGATTGTTCGAGGAAAACTTTATGAAAAGGGCGTAGAGCGAAATATTGCAGAGAATGCAATAAAGTTGGCGTTGGAAGATAACGGCGGGGAAGTTGAAGTTTGCAGAAAATGTTTAAATAAAAAAGTTGATACAAAACTTGACGAAAACAAAAAAGCCCAACGCCTTGCAGCAAAGGGATTTTCCGCAAATGCAATACGCCAAGTTTTGAAAGGTACAAGTGATTTTTTTTATGATTAATTTTTATTAAGAAAAATTGAATAGAAAAATCATGTTAGACACAATATTGTCGCTGTCAAAAATCGGCAAAATATGGACTTCTTTTATTTTTTTACTTGTATCGTCAAATTTTAAAATCTGATTTTTTAAAGCAATATCCGTAGTTTTTTTTCTTTCGAAGTCGGATAAGATTTGGTTTATGCTCATTTCCAGTAAATCTGAAATTCTGTATGTACGAATTAAATCAGAATCAATTTTTGTAACTGTTGAAAATTTATGACTGCAAAATTGTATATCTCCGATGACATTTGTAATCAATATATTTTTATCAGAGTTTATCATCAAATAATCGATGATTTGATACATAGATGCTAATTTTTGTTTTCTTTTTTCACCGGTTTCATTTATCAAATCAAAGATTAAATTCATCTTCTTTCCGAGCTTATCAAGCTGTCTAAGTTGATTTGCACCTTCTCGAATATCATGAGTACGACAAAATGTTGCGAGTTTATCAAGTTCATTGTAGAGTTTTATGTTGTTACGATTCGAAAAAATTACTATTCCGATATTGACTGTGGTAGTTATGATTGACAAAAAAATCAAAATCTCAGCAGCAAATTTGCGATTTTCCATAACTGTTAAGTCTGTAGAATATATAAAGTAACATCCGACGACACATAAAATAATTACAGAAAAAAAGTGAGATAAAATTAAAAGCTTTAAGTTCGATTTTTTTATCATTATCATTTTATAACTCCATTAATACATTGATATCATCGCTTCGTCCTATTACCATGAGAAAATCGCCTTCATTAAGCATGTCATCGGGACGAGGAAACAGAACTTCTTCACGAACCATAGGATTATCAAATCTGTCAATATCATGAATTTTGCGTTTTATACAGACAACATTGATGTTGTATTTATTACGCAGGTTTAAGTCTATCAGTTTCTTACCGTAAAATATTCGCGGTAGCGGTAATTCCGTAAGTACAAGTTCGCCGGAGATTTGGACTTGTTCCATTATTTCCGGAGAAATTAAACGAGAGGCAAGACGTTTACCACTGTCTGCTTCTACATTTATAACTTCGGTAGCTCCGATTTGATGTAAAATTGAGGCATGAATCGGAGTTGTTGCACGTGCGATAATGGAAGAAACATTATTCTTTTTAAGTATGGCTGTAGTTAAAATGCTGGATTCGATGTTGTCTCCCATGGCTACGACGGCTGTATCGATAGTGTTTAAAGGTAAGGCTTTGAATGCGTCTTCCTCTGTACTGTTCATTTGTATTGCCTGAGCGACAAATTCTTTGATTAATTCGATTTGTTTTTCAGATTTATCTATAGCTATTACTGAGACGTCGCTGTCTTTAGAAAGTTCTCTGCAAAGTGCAAGACCGAATGTACCTAATCCTATTATTATTATTACTTTATTTTGTGTCATTTTATCTCCTTATGCTTATCCGACATTGATATTAGCTGACGGATATTCGATTTTTGTATTGTTCTTTTTTGAAGTAACGGCACTGAATAATGTCAATGTTCCGACTTTTCCGGCAAACATAAGGAAAATCAATATAAATTTCCCGATGCCGTTTAAACTTGTTGTAATTCCGGTAGAAAGTCCGACAGTAGCAAATGCGGATATTGTTTCAAATAATAGATTTGAAACGGAAATACCCGGTGCTGATAATGAAAGAAAAAACAGCCCGATAAAAATCATTCCCATTGAATAGAAAAAAGAAATGAACGCTTTTTGTGTGATTTCCGGTCTGATGGCTTTATGAAACAATACGGTTTGCTTTCGTTCTTTCATGTAGGCATAGACACTGGCACAAAGTATTACAAATGACGTAATTCTTATTCCGCCTCCGGTAGAACCGGGACCGGCTCCGATAAACATAAAAATTAACATCATAATCTTTGTAGCATGTGTGAGTTGTGAAAAATCAACGGTATTAAAACCGGCAGAACGCAATGTAACAGATTGAAAGAATGCCGTTAAATATTGATTCGGAGTTGAGAGCGTTTTGAGTGTATTTGTATGTTCCAGTGCGTAAAATAAATACATTCCCGCAAGAAGCAAAAATACAGTTCCGGTAAGTACGATTTTTGATGTTTCACTTAAACTTTTGTGTTTATAAAACGATTGATGTTTAGTTTTTCTTTTGATGTAAGAAAAAGTATTTTGAATAACATGAAAGCCCAAACCGCCGGAAATTATAAGAAATGAGATAGTAAAAATAGTCAGCGGAGAATTATAAAATTGCATCATATTATCGGAAAACAGTGAAAAACCGGAATTACAAAATGCAGAAACGGAATGAAACGCAGCGTAGTAGAATGCTTTTGCAAAGGGGAAAATTGTTATGAATTTTAAAAACAGAAAGAAAAAACCGATTCCTTCGAAAATAAAAGTAATCAATATTATTTTCGGAATGATTTTTTGAATCGAACCAATGTCACTTTCGTTAATGTCGGCGGAAGCAGCTCGTGTTTCTTCCAATGAAAAATGTTTACTGAACGTAAATGCGATAATTGTAGAGAAAATCATAATTCCGATTCCGCCGAGCTGTACTAAAATACAGATGAATATTTGCCCGATAGTTGAAAAGCTTTTGGAAATATCAACACTTGTCAGACCGGTAATACACGAGGCAGAGGTGCTTGTAAAAAATGCATCTATGTAAGATACCGGAATTCCCGGTTCCCAAGAAATCGGCAAAGATAATAAAAGGAAGCCGTAAATGATAGTTGCGGCGTAACTGACCACGACACTTCGTTCCGGGTATTGCATTAAACGAATTTTTTGAAACGGTTTTGTCCATACATATATTTGTCGAACGGCGATGAGAATAAGTTCCGGATTTAAGTTTTTGATGCTTAAAGGCAATATTGAAATATTTTTGGCTAATATAATAAGTATGACAATAAAAAAATCCGGAAAGAAATCACTGAATTTGGAACTGTTTTTATCTCGATAAAAAATCCTTATCAGAAAAATAATAAAATAAAAAGAAATTACACATTGCTGTATATATAGATAGAAGCTTTTTATTGCGGAAAAATCGCAAAAGCAGTTGAAAATCCATAATATAGAAAATAAAGCTATAGATAAAACAGAAAAAAAACTGTTAATCTGATAAAACATCGATTCTCCTTTTCCCGGA
This sequence comes from Spirochaetota bacterium, assembly GCA_045133795.1. GTDB lineage: Bacteria > Spirochaetota > GWE2-31-10 > GWE2-31-10 > GWE2-31-10 > RGIG8597. The sequence goes on along the minus strand of JBGUUT010000057.1, from coordinate 1,694 downwards.
GTCTACTAAATAAAAATCAGAAAGTAAAGTAATCACCTTTAAAGACTTTTGTTAAAAAGCGGCAGAATCTTCTTTAAAACTTGATATGCGTCATTAATTTTTAAAAACTCTTGCGAGGCAACGCCGTTATTTAAATCCGGATGATGTTTTTTTACCAATTTACGATAATTTTGGCGTACCATTGTCATATCGCAACGTTCCGGCAGTTCTAAAGTTTGTACGGCATTAATATATTCATCGTAATGATACATTAACTCCCAAGTGCCGCTTAAAAATGCGTCGGCATTTTCTGCGTTAATAGCATCATAATTTTTATCAGATAAATAAAAATATTTCACGGAAAGCGGCTCTAAAATGTCTTCGTCTTTTCGTTGAGCATGAAAAGAACAATAGGGGCTTTGTGCTGATTCTGTCGGACTGTTACAAAAGCAACCGAATTCTTCGGAATATTCACGGCAAAAGCCTTTTTTAGGATACGGCAACATTTTTATTCGCATAAAATGAACATGTAAATAAATATTTTCCTTTGCCAATTCGTCTTGTAATTCATACAAAAGTCGCATTATCGCAAAGTGATATTGATATGTATCAAGAGAAGAACTTTTATTTTTATATTCCGGATATATTTTCCAAAGCAGAGTACTTTCATAAACCGGACGTGTTTGAGTCTCTAAGAATTCTCTGATTTTAATTTTATATTCCGGTAGTGTTAAATCTTCTAAAAGCATTTTTTTACCATATTCCCAAAAGTTTTTGCATTAACAGACAAACTCCGGTGATTCCCAGCCAACAACATGCTCCGATTATTAACGGTTTTCCGCCGGTTTTGATTAATTTTATAATGTTAGTGTTCAGTCCTATAGCGGACATTGCCGTTACGATTAGAAATTTACTTAATGTCTTTAATGGAATAAAAAAATCTCCGGAAACACCTAAAGACAGTGCTACGGTCGTAATGATAGAGGCAATTACAAAGTAGATAATAAAAAAGGGAAATATTTTTTTTAATGATACTTTGTGCTTGCTATCAGTAACTTTTCGTGTCTGTAGAAATGCTAAAATCAATGTAATAGGGATAATCGCTAATGTTCGTGTGAGTTTTACGGTGACAGCTTTGTCTAACGTAGCACTTCCGAGATTCCACATACTGTCCCAAGTAGCAGCAGCGGCAGTAACGGAAGACGTGTCGTTTACTGCGGTTCCTGCAAAAATACCGAAAGCTTCTGCGGAAGTTGTATCAAATCCTATTAATTTTCCTAAAATCGGGAAGAGTATAGCAGCCAATACGTTGTAAAAGAATATTACGGATATAGATTGTGCAATTTCTTCATCGTCGGCATTGATTATCGGAGCTGTAGCTGCAATAGCTGAACCGCCGCAGATTGAAGAACCGATTCCTATTAATGTAGATATTTTTGACGGAATATTTAAAAGTTTGTGAATGATAAAGGCAATTACTAAAGATATTGTGATTGTACATAAAATTATCGGCAGTGATTGCAAGCCGGTCTTGAAGATAACATTCAGATTTAGTCCGAAACCTAAGAGAATAACAGCCCATTGCAATATTTTTTTTGATGTAAACTTTATCCCGGCTTCAAAAGGTGTTTTATTTTTTAAAAAGACAGTTACAAGCATTCCGAGTAGTATTGCGATTACAGCACCGCCGATAATGGGAAATAGTTTCCCTAAAA
>JBGUUT010000056.1:0-19127 GCA_045133795.1 Spirochaetota bacterium | reverse complement strand
ATGATGTAACTAATGATGTAACTAATGATGTAACTAATGATGTAACTAATGATGTAACTAATGATGTAACTAATGATGTAACATGGGAAAAGATTATAAAAATTATTAATGGGAATAATCTTGTTGATTTAGTTCAATATTTCAATGATGTTATTGAAATAGGTGATACGGATTTACGGGTTACCCGTCAGGAATTATTAGAAACATTAGAGGATTGGTTTGCCTTAGGAAATACACAATTTCCGGAACATTCTGTACATCCAGTAAATGAGAATCTTTTAAAAATAACATTAGCTAGTGTGCCGGAGAATTTCTTCTTGCCACTTAATTCAAATGTTTTCTACGTCATCTTTTCAAACAATGTTGTTGTTGGATTTTCAGAAAACGAATAATTTTGTAGATATTCTTTTTTATATTGCGAAAAAAACTAGTTTAGGAAATTAATTCTTTTCTAAACTAGTTTTTTTCATTTGTAAGAATTTCCAATTCATTTAATTTAGCATATAAGGTTTTTCGATTCATATTCAGCATTTCTGCTGTTTTAGATTTATTTCCGTTTGCCAATGCCAGTGTAGATATTATTGCTTCTTTTTCGATTTCATCCATTGTTGCCGGCATTTTTATTTTCAAGAAGTTCCCTTGTTCATCTTCATTTTTTAAATATGGCGGTAAATCATTTATATCGATAACTCCGTCTTTTGATAAAACTACCGCAGCTTCAAGAACATTTTTTAATTCTCTGACGTTACCGGGCCAATTATAATTGTATAGAGCGGTTTTGGCTTTTTTCGTAATTTCCTTAATATTCTTATCATTTTCTTCACTGAAATTTTGAATAAACGACGACATCATTAATAATATATCTTCTTTTCGTTCTCTCAACGGCGGAACCGTAATTTGAACAACATTAAGTCTGTAATAAAGATCTTCTCTAAAACGCCCTTCTTCGACTTCCTTTTTCAGATTTCTATTAGTTGCTGCAATAATTCGCACGTCTACATTGATTGTTTTTTCTCCACCGACACGTTCAAATGATTTTTCTTGAATTACTCTGAGAAGTTTTACTTGGATATTGGGGGAAATTTCACCAATTTCATCAAGAAAAATTGTTCCCTTATTTGCTAATTCAAATCGTCCTTTCTTTTCTTTTATAGCTCCGGTAAATGCACCTTTTTCATGACCAAAAAGTTCACTTTCAAGAAGATTTTCTGATAACGCAGCACAATGGACTTTTATAAAAGGATTACTTTTTCTGTTTGAAAAGTCATGAATTAAATTAGCGATAACTTCTTTTCCAACCCCGTTTTCACCAAGAATAAGCACTGATGTTTTAGATGGGGCAACTTGTTCTATCAAATTAGATATTTTTATCATCTTGTCAGACTTTCCAATCATTTGTTTAGAAAAAACATTAAGTTTCTTTTTTAAAAGTCTGTTATCTATTTCGAGTTGTCTCTGTGATAATGCACGTTTAACAATTAATCCTAATTTTTCAAGATTTAAAGGTTTTATAAGGAAATCGTACGCTCCGTTCCTCATTGCTTCTACAGCATTTTCGACAGTTCCGTGTCCAGTCAAAATAATGACTTTTACTCCCGGATAATCTTTTTTTATAAAAGCTAATAATTCATCTCCATTGATATGCGGCATTCTTAAATCACTGATAACCAAATCAATATCATTTTTTTCAAGGATTTCTAAAGCTTCTTTCCCGTCTTCTGCAGTAAACATCAAGTGTCCTTCACGCTTCAAAAAAAGTTTCAAACCATCTCTGATTCCTTTTTCATCATCAACAATTAGAATATTTCCTGTCAGCATTTTTTATCCTTTACTTGATTTTTTTTCTTTCGGAGTATAACTGATTAATCTATTTTCATTTCCGATTAACGGTAAAAGCATGGAAAAAACAGTTCCTATTCCTTCCATCGATGCAACCTTAATATCACCCATGTGCTCTTTTATTATTTTATATACTATCATCAACCCTAAGCCGGAACCATAGGATTTTGTCGTAAAATACGGTTCAAAAATCTTGTCTGTATTTTCTTGAGAAATTCCAATACCGTTATCTTTTATTTCAAAAATTAGGTATCCGCCTTTTTCTGAAGTAGAAATAATAATTTTTCCTTCTTCTCTGTTTGCTTCAATAATTGCCGCAATACTGTTTTCTATGAGATTAATTATAATTTGTCTAAAAAGATTTTCATCTATTGCAACTGTTAGTAGTAAATCTGTATATTCATATTCTATTTTTATATTTTTACTTTCCAATTCCGGCTTTATAAAATCTATAACCTTACTTAAATACTCATGAAAGTTTACGGGCAATAATACAGCTTTTTGCGGTCGTACGGAATTTAGAAAATCTGTAACAATTTTATTCAATCTGATAATCTCGCCGTTAATTGTATTCAATGATAATGAAATATCTTCTCTTTGTGTAGAACAGCATTCTAAATCTTTAATTTCTTGTTGCAATAATTGAATGTGAATACTCAGTGAACCTAACGGATTTTTTATTTCGTGAGCCAACCCGCCGGTTAATGCTTTAAAATTCTGCATATTTGTAAGATATTTTTCAGAACTTGAAACTTCTCTTTCCAGAGTAATATCTTTTATTATTAAAATATTTCCTACAATCTTGTATTCATTAACAAGAGGTTGAAGAGTAAAATTTAAATATTGTTGTTCCTCTTGATTAAAAAGAAAATCTTCTTGATTAATTCGATCTTTCTTTTTTTTCATCTGGTAGATTAAATCTAAAATTTCTTCGTTTTTTATAAAGTCTTTTATATTTGTACCTTCATAAGTTTCTGAAAGAGAAATCCCTAATAAAGCACAAGCAGCTTTGTTGCAAAAAATAATGTCATCATCACTATTCATTGCAACGATTCCTTCAATCAAGGAATCAAAAATCAGCATCATATCAGAATGTTCTTCTTCTAGTTGATGAAACATTGTTCGCAATCCTAACAAATCTATTTTTTCAATAATAGTATGACTTACTTTAGAAAACTTTTTACCAATTTGCATGTAAAATCATCTCCTTAATAGGATACAAAATTCCCTCTAATTGTGTTTTGGGAGTAAGGTTCAAGGCTACCGTTCGCTCAATACGCAATCGCAATTCTTTTTCAATTTCTTTTAACTTTTTTAAACTGAAAACCTGTAAACATGAATATTCGCTTTTGCTATTTTTATTTTCACAAATGGAAATTTCATTTGAAATTATTGAACATAATTCTTTTGCTATACCTAACAAAACCTCTTTGTTTTTTTCACTTTCAATAAACAGATATAATTCCGAAAAATTGACATTTTTTTGAAAAACCAAGTTTATTAATTTATCAACTTTTGCTTTTAGATTTTTTGATAATACCGGGTCTTTTTGATGAAAAAAATCACGCAATGAAGAATAGACATCTGTATCATTTTGCAAATAATCATTACGCAAAATGTCATTTTTCACGTCGTTTGATAAATCTTTAAAATAATAAGCTCTACATCGTGAACGAATAGTTTGAAGAACTCTGCTGTTATTTTCTGCTAACAAGATAAAATACAAATCGTCCGACGGTTCTTCCAAGCGTTTAAGTAAAACATTTTCCGATGAGAGTTCTAATTGGTCTACATCATCGATAATAACAACTTTCTTTCCTTCCGGTAAAGTCATATACGACCAATTCAACATATTTCGAATTGTATTCACCGGAATATTTTTATTCTTATAAAGTGTCTGAAAAAAAACGGCACATTTTTCAATCTCTTCAAGTTCGGTAGAAGAATATTCAGGCTTATCTATAAAATCCGCAATCTTACTTCCTATACTTTGAAGCTGCTTTTTATCAGCTTCCGACATTGTTGTATTTTCAATAAGAAAATCTTGTAACGGTGCAAATGATAATCTGATAATTCGATAAAGTTTATCTCGCAAATGCGGTAATTTTTTTTGTCGATAACAACTTAGTGTTTCTATTGTTTCATAATAATAATTGCGTCGAGATAAAATAACTAAACCGTTGAAAGTTAAATTACGTATTGAAATACAGTTTGAACAATTACAATCATGAACTCTTTCTTTTGTACAATTAATTAAACGAGCTGTTTCTAATGCAGCTGAAAGTTTACCGGTATAACTATTTCCGTGAAAAATCATTGAATGAGCTAAACTGGGAGGTGTATAAGAAATTTCATTTTGCAGAATATTTGTAATATTCTCTTGTCCCAAGATATTTTTATACATAGTATTTTCCAATACAGATTAATAAAGTAAAATCGTATAATAACTACATTTCTTTCTAATTGTCAAATATTCCTTTTTGAAATAAGAAGATATAGTTGTTTTTCCGTATAAATTACAGTATAAGCAATTTTGAGTTTAATAAAAAATGAGTGATATAAATGCTAAGAAAGATTGTTTTTCAATTATTGTTGATATTTTTACCGGTGTTAATATTTTGTTCTGTGGAAAAGAATAATATCGTCTTTCCGGAGAAAGTTTTATTTACCGTTAGTTTTAATGAAAATACCAAAGTAAATAATAAATTTTTATTATCACAAAAAAAAGATTCAGGTCAGAAAGAAAATGTTGTCGAAGAAATGCCGGCAACTTCAACAGAAGAAAAGGAAAATATCGAAGAAAAGTTATCAAATGAAGAAGAGGTCTCAAATAATGAAAAAAAAACAGAAGAGGCAGCAGAAGAACTTTCTGATAAATCCCAAACAGATAATGAAAAAGCTATATCTGACCTTTATTTATCAGAAGAACAACAAAAATTTTACTTTGATATTTTAAACAAAAATAAAGTTGATTTAGAGATGAAACTTTATAATTTTATAAAAAATAAAGATATAAAAACAGCCTTTTTCAGAAGTATGGAAAATCCTGAAAACGTTCCGGAAATCCATATTTGTATAGAAAATTACCAAAGCGGAGAATTTAATTTAATAAAAAATACTAATACGCAAATGACTTATACGGCAGAAGTTATAAACAGAAACAAGAAAAGCATTGCAAAAATTAAGAAAAAATATATAGTAAAGACCGTTTCTTCGAAACCGTTAGAAGCACAACGCTTGTCAGAACTAAACGAGAGATTTGTTAAAGAGATTTTTCGTTTGATAACAAAGTACCTACAAGAAAAAACAGAATAAAGTAAGGGGCATTATAATGAAAGTGTTTTCTAAGCACATTTTTAAAATTTTATGTAGTTTTTTTATATTATCAACTATTTTTTCATGTGCATCTTTTCCTGAAAGCAAAAGTAAAAAGAAAGAAAAATGGATTTTTGATAATTACTTACTGGAAGCTCAATCATTTACTAACAGACGTAAATATTTAAGTGCAATTAAAACTTTAAATGAAATGAATCAAAAATATCCGAATACCGAAAGAGTTATGACTAATTATTTAATCGGTTACAATTATTATGAATTGAAAAGTTATAAAGTTGCCAAAAAATATTTAGATTCTGTGTTTTTCTTATTTCGTGAACTTGTAACAGACGAAGAACGTTCTGAAAATGAAAAGTTTACAGTTCTAGCAACTTTGCTTCTGGAAAAAATAGACCATGCAGAAAATGTATTTGATCCTTATGAAATAAAACCGGAAATAGAAAAAAGACGTGAGAAGAAAATAAAACCGGCTTTTTAATTAAAAAAATCTTTTAATTCTTCGGGAGAGTATTTTATTTCGACATATTCTCCCGAAAGTGTTTTAAGTATAACTTTATAACAAAATAGTTGATGATAAAGAGTTGCTTTTTTTGTTTTTCCGTACAGCTTATCTCCCAATATCGGTAGGTTAACCGTTGCCATATGTACTCTTATTTGATGTCTGCAACCGCTTGTTATTTGAGCTTCCAACAATGTTAATGAATTAACTTCTTTTATAAATTTTAAGAATGTATGGGCATTTTGCGGTCTTCCGCGATATTTCAAAGTTCCTTCTTTTCCCGCAATAATTACAACCATTCTTGATTTGTCACTGTAATGATGTGCTATCGGAAAAGAGACTTCTTTTTCCAACCAGTCTGGTTTACGATTTGTTATTGCATAATAATATTTATTGATTATTGTTTTTTTATAATATTCAAAAGCTTCATCATTTTCGGCAAAAAGCAAAATTCCACCGGTATCGTTATCCAAACGATTTAAAAGACCGCCTTCGGATTCATGAAATCCGTTTACTTGTTCGATATGAGGATATTTTTCCAAAACAGCAGAACATATATCCGGTAATTTCCCCGGAACAGATGCGACTCCTTGCGGTTTTATAACAGCAAGGAGACCGTCTTTTTTGAATATCTCAATTACTTCCATATTTTATTTACGCTTTAATTTTCTATTATCCGAAATTATAGGAAAAAATGCTCCGGTTTGCGTTTTATATTCTATGAAATCTTTCTTCCAATAATATTCAAGTAATTCATCTTCAACTTTTGCTCTATATAAATAAAGCGGAATATTAACACATACAGTCCATAAAAAGAGTGTCCAAGATAAAAGTGTCAATGAAGCACAAAGCCATAAGAAAAATTCTCCGAGATATAACGGATGACGAACAAAACCGTATAATTCATTAGTTTTTAATGTGTAACCATGCTTAATATCAATATCTAAAGAATAATTCTTTCCTAATTGTACCTGAGCTGTATTATAAAATATAGAAGCAGCCAAATATAGAATTACACCGACAATACAAATGATATATATAATTGTTATGTTTTGTTTTAACTCTTCTCCGGATATAAAAGTTATTCCTAACAAAGATAGTGACGGGGTATGAGTAGAATCTACTTTCAATATAGAACCAATTCTAAAAATCGAAAGAGCCATGAGAGCCGCAGAAATATAAGTTGAATATAAAGGTAAGCGTTGTGCTGCAAAACCTTTGTAGTAATGCAAAATTTCCATTTTTTCATTTGCCTTTCTATTCTTTAAAATTAATACGCAATGGCTGAATGTCATAAAAACAAAACCTAATAAAATACAGGCACGCATCATAATATCAAAAACATCAAAGTGACTCTGAATCAATTTTTTCTCCTTATTTTAATAATATTTATTATAATTATTTTGAATTGTAATCATATACATGAATGGATGTAAAAAGTCAAAAGCAATAAAATTAAACTTACTTGGAGTAAATCGGATGACAGGAATTTACATGGCAATGGTAGCTACAGAATGCTCCGGTTTTGCAAAAGTCGGAGGACTGGGCGATGTAGTTAATGATTTATCTCGCAATTTAGCAGATAAAGTAGGTTCTATAGCAGTTTTTCTACCGGGGTATGCTGTTACTGCAAAAGCAAAAACAGTTTATACTTGTACCGTAATTTTTTCCAAACGTCCTTATTTGGTTAAACTCAAATATTTAAACCATAACGGAGTAGAGTTTTATTTTATTTGTAATAAAACGTTTTTTAGCGGAAAATATTCAAAAATCTATATAAATAGTAATTCTCAAAAAAAAGGACCGTTTGAAGATGACGCTCGCAGATTTGCCTTTTATGATAAAGCGATACTTGAAATCCTTTTAAAATGTAAGCGATTTAAAAGTATAAACTTATTACATTGTCACGATTGGCATACCGGTTTTTTATTTTTATTGTTAAAATATGCTAATATTTTTAAACCTTTACGACAGCGTTTAAAAACAGTATTTACAATTCATAATTTAAATTATCAAGGAATACGTCCGTTTGTTTTACCTTTTGATTTTTTCGGACAAACATCTTTCCGCAGTTGGGCTCCGATTTTGTTCAAAAAATTATCTAAAAGTTCAATACTTCAAAAAATTTGTTATCCGTCAGATAAACAGCCGTTATCTGAAAATGAAATAAATCAACTGTTACTGCGAACCCAAGATAATCCAGAATTACATAATAAAATAAAAAATATGTATACGTTTAATTCTCATACCGGCTTTTATCATATACGAGAGGATTTTTCTGATATCGATAAAACTTCTTTCTATCAAGAATTAATTAACAGAAGCTGTTTGTGTTTTAATCCGATGAGAGCTGCAATAAATTTATCAGAACAAATTAATACTGTCAGTAATACTTATGCTTCAGAAATTACTTTTCATAATACAAAAAAACAAATTTACGGTTGCGGTCTGGAAAATGATTTGAAAGAAAAATTTATAGATAACAGATTGACCGGAATAATAAACGGAATAGATTATAATTTTCATAATCCTAAGCATTTAAGATTTCCTTTTGATACAAGAAAAAATAATTGGCAAGATATGAAAAAAGAAGGGAAAAAGAAATTATTAGAAAGATTGCCGAAAGCAATTGAAGAAATTCGATTAAGAAAGGGAAAAAGCTTCTTTAATTACCGACAAGTAATTTCCCATTTACCGCATTTATGTACTGCTGATTTTACGGAAAAGCCACTGTTTACATTTGTCGGCAGGGTTGTAGAACAAAAAATCGGAATGCTGTTTCCTGATGATGATTCTGTTTTTATTGAAGAACTATTAAAACAAAACGCTTTTTTTATTTTTACCGGAACCGGAAATCTTGATAAAAAAGCTGAAAAAATTAATCAATACCCAAATGCTTTATACCTTAATGTCTTTGATGACGAAATAGGTGATTTATTATATGGATATTCAGATTTCTTTTTAATGCCGTCTTATTATGAACCTTGCGGTATAAGTCAATTAATAGCAATGCGTTACGGTACTTTACCTATAGTACACGATGTCGGAGGATTACATGATACCGTTAATGATAATGAAACAGGTTTCAAATTTAACTCAACATACGAAAAATTACTGACTGAAGCCTTTTTAGAAAAAATAAATTATGCAACAGAATGTTTTTATAATTCTGAGAAAATGCAATACATGAGAAAGCAAGCCTCACAAGTTCGTTTCAATTGGGATAAAGCTACAATTAAATATTTATCTATGTATAAAAGTCTATTCTAGAAAATGAAATCTACATTGATATTTTGTTTGTTGTTTTATATAATGGCAAGACTTTTTTTATTTATTAATATAAAGGATGTTTAATTATGAAGCAACCCGATTTTAATGTAATACCTGTTTATCGTTGTGAAGTTTTTAATGGAGATAAAATTGTTTTTTCATGTTTAATGAACAGTAAAGCATGGTCAAAAACAATAGAAAATAAAGTTATTTGGGAATATACAGAAAACGGTCGTGTTGTAGAACATATTGTTCCCGGTTTTGTACCAATAACAGAAGAAGTTATTATTGATAATGATAAAATTACTTTAAAACTTAAGAATGCAACAGAAACTGTCTGTGAAGATAAAAATATGCCGTTATCCGAAGTTTTGAAAGCACTTGAAGCTACTATTCAACAAAGAAAACGGGAAATGCCGGAAAATTCTTATACCACTCATTTATTTCAAAAAGGTGAAGAAAAAATTCTTAAAAAACTTGGCGAAGAGACTATAGAAGTTATTTTAGCTCGTAATGATGAAGGTGAAACTATTTATGAATCGGCAGATGTTTTATATCACCTCATGGTATATTTAGTATCAAAAAATATTCCTTTTGATAAAGTTTTAGAAGAACTTAGGAACAGAATGTAAGGTTGTGAAAACAATATGGAATTTAAAGAAATATCAGTAAGTTCTCTTAAAAAATATTTAAAAGTAACAAAAATCGAAGCAGACATTTCGCCTTTGTCCGAATCACAAAAAAATGTATTAAGTTATTTAACGGAAGCTACCAGATATATTCAAGATTTGTATATGGTTCAACGTTCTGCAAAAAACGCACAAATAATTAAATCGTTAAAAGAACAAAAAAACGATTCTCTGTTGAAGATTTTTTATATCATGGCAGGTGGTGTAAATGGTTTTGACAATACTGTTTTTATCAAAGATTACGTTCAACATGATGGATGTGCTTTTTATCCGGAAGATTTAACAATTGAAGAATGGAATAATTGGTTAGAGGAACATCCGGAAGATGAAGATGATTTTTGTTCTCCTTATACGGTTATTGTTCGTGATGAAAATCGCAAACTTGTTGCTAAAAAATATTGTGAATTTTATCGTGATAAACTTGTATTAATTGCTGATATGCTTTATGAAGCTGGGGAAGCAACAGAGAACTTTCATTTAAAGTCTTTTTTAAATGCACAAGCAAATGCTTTTCTTACAAATAATTTTGAAGAAGCAAATATTCGTTGGCTTCAATTGGAAAATAACTCGATAGAGCCTTTAATCGGTGCATATGAATATTATGACGATTGTTTTTTAGGATATAAAACATCTTTTACTTCATTTATAACAATAAAAAATGAAGTGCAATTGCATAAATTTCAACAAATCTTAAAATTAACAGATACCTTACAGGCACTTTTACCTGTTCCTGGAAATTATAAAAAAAATAAAGTTGAGCGAAAATCTCAATTAACGATTGTAGATGTAATTTACAGTGCCGGAGACGGACGAGGTCCGGTTGTTACAGCAGCTTTTAATTTACCGAATTCTCAGAAAATAAGAGCAGAATTCGGAGCTAAAAAAATTATTATGCACAACGTTATGAAAGCAAAGTTTGACTCAATAATGACATTAATTGCAGATGTTGTTTTCGGAGAAAGAGATAAAGAAAAAGTTACTTTCGGTGCATATTTTAATCACGTCATTTTACATGAAATCAGTCATGGTCTTGGAATCGGAATGATAAAAGATAATGACGGTGAATTAAGAGATGTTTCTTTTTATTTGAAGGATTTGTACTCCGTAATTGAGGAATCAAAAGCTGATGTAATGGCATTATTCCTTTTGTTTTATTTAATAAAACAAGGTTTTTTGATGGATTGCAATATTACAGAGTTAATTTTCACTTATTTAGCAGGTATGTTGCGTTCTATTCGTTTCGGACAAAATAATCCACACGGAATTGCAAATGTAATTCAATGGAACTTTCTCATAGAAGAAGGGGCGATTCTAATATTAGAAGATAAACCTTTACGAATTACGACAGATTTACGCAAAATGGAAATCGCAACAGAGAAACTTCTAACCCTTTTATTGACGATTCAAGGAGAAGGGAACTATGAAATGGCTGATTCGTTAATTGAAAAATACGGAAAACCGCCTTTGATTATTTCAGATTTTGTAGAAAAAATGAAAGATTTTCCTGTTGACATTCTGCCATATTTTCCATTTGCCGGAGAGACAGAACCTTTTATAAACGAAGAATAAAAAATTAAGGATAAATACATGAGTGAAATTATTTTAGGTAAAGATCCAAGTGTATTAAAAGAAAAAAATGAAGAAATCAAAGATGTTTATCATTTGATTGAAGTTTTCTTTATGAAAAAAACACGTGAGTTTGAAATAAATGAAAACGCTTCAGTCGATTCGATTTTAGCAGATGCTCCGTCGTATTATTCAATAGTTCTGTTTTTAGAACGTTTTTATGTTGCAATTACCAAAGATGAAGATTGGCTTGAAAATTATATAAACAGAAAAAAAATAAATTTTAACTGGAAAAAATACAAAGCGTGGACAAATGAAAAGAAAAACGTCAAACGACGATATGATGAAACTTTATGTCCATCAACTTGGATTACCGAGTTAATCAATATGCTAACAGAATTGTTAAAAATGTTGCAAGAATTATTAGTAATGGAAGTTTATTTGCCGGACAACGATTTTAAAGCGTTTCTTCGTAAAAATCCTGCAATTGAATACAAATACAGAGCGAACTTTTTACAAAAATCGCCGCCGTCTCAAGATTTAGATGTTTTTTTCAAAGTTATTGATTATTTAAGCAGAATTTACCGAGAAGCTAATCCGTCAAATGCTTTTGATATTGATACGACGGAATGTATAAAAGCTTATCGTTTTATCGACGAATCTGAAATTATGAAGATATTAAAACAAAAAAACTTTTATGTGACATATCATCTTGAAATGCTGCGAAAAATGCCCACAGCAGAACGTTTTGTAATACCGGATGAAGAAAACGTAATGATGATTGCCGAAAAGTTTTGCGAACAATACAAAAAATTCTTTTTTGCTTTTGCTGATTATAAGGGAATATTAGTAGAAAAACAAAATCGAATTCGCAGTAAAATGAAATAATTTTTATATGGAGAACACATGGCTACAGGTTTTAATTTAGAAAATGAAGTTATCTCATCAATTGATGACAGACGATTAGAAAGTGCAATTCGCGAATTAAAACACAATTATAAAAAGATTGAAGTTTTTTTTCTTGATATAAATGAAAAAATGCAATCATGTCAGCAATTATCAATAGAAAATATTCTGGCAGAAGCACCAAAGTATTATGTAATAGTTCGTTTTCTTGAAAAATTTTATGCTCGTGTGACAAATAACAGTGATTGGTTAAAAGAATACATTGACAGACGCAGAATAAACTTTGATTGGCAACGTTATAAGCTCTGGCTTTCCGGGAAAAACCGCCAAACTCGTCGCTATGATGACACACAATGTCCTTCAAAATGGATTACAGAATTAAATGAGCAGCTTTTAGATTTGGTTAAAATGCTTCAACTTCTTTTGTATATGGAAGCATACACTCCGGATGAAGATTTTCGTTTGTTTTTACGTGAAAATGCAGCAATTGATTTTAAATATAAAGCCAATTATTTGCAAAAATCAGTTCCGTCACAAGATATAGAAGCTTTTTTCAAAGCGATTAACTGCTTAACTCAAACTTGTATTGATACTGAAATAAGTACAAGTTACGATATTGATACCGTTATTTGTATAAAAGCATACAGAGTAATTGATGAATTAAACTTGTTGCAAATTTTGAAACAAAAAGAATTTTATGTAACATACAGATTAGAATTTTTACGACTGGTTGACTTAAATAAGCGATATGTTATCCCTCAAGAAGAAGATATTATTCATGTAGGAGAAGAATTTATTAAAGCTTCGCGTATTTTCACATTTACATTTAATGAATACAAAAAACTTCTGATAGAAAAACATGAGCATATGCGTTTAAAATTAAGTGGTAAGCGATGATTTATTTAGGAAGTTTTATTAATGCCGGTTTAGTCATTATAGGTACAATTTTCGGATTATTATTAAAAAAGGCAATTTCGACTAAATTACAGGAAATCTTATTTCAATGTTGCGGTTTGATTACATTGTATCTTGGTTTTTCGATGGCAGGCGAGATGAAAAACTTGATAATTATAGCCTTCAGTTTAATGCTCGGAGCCATTGTCGGTGAATATCTTTCATTAGAAAATAAGTTTGAACGATTTGGAGATAAATTGAAATCACGTTTAGCGAATAATGAAAATTCTTTCACTCAGGGATTTGTTGCAGCGACAATGTTATATTGCGTAGGTTCTATGGCAATTATCGGTGCGATGGACGGAGCTTTAAGAAATAATCATTCGATTTTGATAACAAAGGGAATTTTAGATGGTTTTATGTCAATCGTCTTTACTTCAACTTACGGAATCGGAGTTATATTTTCAATATTTCCGCTTTTGATTTATCAATGTTCAATTACTACAATTGCATATTTCTTAGAAAACTTTTTTACCGATTTCTTGATATCACAACTTACCGGATTAGGGGGTTTTTTAATATTAGGACTGGGAATATCATTATTAAAATTAAAAAATATAAAAGTAATGAATTTTACGCCATCGCTAATTTTTGTGGTATTATTCAGTTGGTGTTATGAAGTTTTATGGATTAATAGGTAAAAGCGTATGATTAGTAGAAAACCGACAAAAACTATTATTCATTTTCGTGAAAAAATAATTGATTATAAAATCTTAGTTCGATATACGACAGATTTTTTAATGAATCTATTTGTCCTTTCTCAAAAAAAATATAACGGTGAGGATATAAAAGACGAAAAAGTAAAAAAATCTATCGCTAAAGTTCAAGCTCAATTATTGGCAGAAGTAACGGAATATTCAAAAACTTTAAATTTACAAAAAGACAATATGGTTGAAGTAAAATTAAAGTTAAATAATAATACTCCAATTATTCGTTCTTATTCTTCTTTGCGAGATAACGGCGTTCTTTTGATGGTTACTTTTCAAAAAATAGATTGGGACGAGATTAATATTTTCCGTAAGTTTCTTTTTCGTTACATTACCCATTATTTAAAAAAGAAAACTAAAAAAACTTCAGATGAAATAAAACAAATAGTAACTAATTTATCCTTTGTCATCCAAGAGTTTTTGCAAAATGCAAACCTTTACGGAATAGGTGATTACGGATATGAATTGGTTATATCTTATGTTGATGATAAAATTATTATTTCGGTAGAAAATTATACAGATTCTAAAAACGCAGCTCAACTGCAATCAATAGTAAACGAAATCAATAATGCAGGAAATATCAGAGATTTAATTTTAAAATATATGTTAAATTCACAAAAACATCTCGGTTTGATATCTTCCGTATTCAACAATTATCTCTGCAATCTTTCTTGCAAAATAAGTCGTGACAACCTGGTTCGCTTAAAAGCCGTTATTGAAACTGACTTTAAGAAAAACTAGATTAATATATTTTCATCTACACAATAATCCAGAAATTCTTTTTCTTCTGTAGTAAACTTTTTCTTACCGTTAAGATTTTTTAATAATAAAAACCATTTTTTATCAAGCATCATAACATCTGAATTACCATTTTTATTCCAAGTTATCGCAAATGTTTTTTGTATTTTATATTCTTTTACCCAATATTTTAAAGGCATAACTGCAGCTTGAAATAAATCATCAACATCATAATGCAACTCTATTAACCTTGTAGATAAAGGCAGGTTATAAGTAGATTTCATTTTTGATGAACACAAAGAATCTGCTGTTAATGATTTATTTAAGGAGTAGTGCAGGGTAATAATATCTGCAACAGGTAAAAACAGATTTATTTTTCGTTTTTGCTCAAATAAGAATTTTGTATATTCAATTTGCAAACTAAAAATTTCTGCTTCATCATAGATATCTTGATTTTTTCCCTTTTCATTTAACCAATCATAGAAATTAAGAAAGAAATCTGACGGTAAAATTTTTAAAGTTTCCA
Organism: Spirochaetota bacterium; assembly: GCA_045133795.1. GTDB lineage: Bacteria > Spirochaetota > GWE2-31-10 > GWE2-31-10 > GWE2-31-10 > RGIG8597. The sequence continues at coordinate 4,097 of JBGUUT010000056.1, read as the reverse complement.
AAATTATATATAACCAACCGACCGCACGACCTTCATTATAAAAAATATCACATGCTTTTTTTAGATTATTGGCTTTAAATAAATCCGCCTCTGAAAATGACACAGTTTCTTGTACAAGGTACGGTGGTTCTTTCATAAACCTAATATTTTCTTTTTCCATATAATCATAAAGTACGGTTCCGGGTAAAACCGCAAGCTGAAATATATCAAGATTATTAGGTTGCAAATTTATTGCATAATCTAAGCTCTTACAAAAATCTGAAAACGAATCTTTCGGTAAACAAAAAATTAAATCCAATCCAAAAATTACGCCGTATTCATTCAATAATTTTATTTTTTTACTATAAGCATTGCTATCAAATTTTCTGTTTATTTCCGCAAGTGCAGTAATATTTGTAGATTGCAGGCCTATTTGTAAACCGCAAGAAACAGAAGCAAAAAGTTCCGCCATTTCCTCATCTAAAAATTCGGTTCTTACTTCAAAGGTAAAATGAATATCGGGAGCTTTTGCTTGTATCAATTGCAAAATTTGTTTTGCTCGTTGTTTATTTTTATTAAAAGTAGGGTCTAATACAAAAACTTGTTCTACGCCGTTTTTTTCAAACAATTCCAATTCTTTTTCTATTCTTTCCATGCAAAATTGGCGAACATTTGCATTTCCTTTTGATTCATAGCAAAAAGCACATTGAAACGGACAACCACGTGAAAGTTCCCATAAAACGCCGTTATATTTTTTTACATCGAGAATTCCGGACAAATAAGGAGACGGAAGCGAAGTCAAATCTTCAATAGATAATGCCATTTTTGCATCAGGAAAATTCTTTGTTCCTACACCTTGAATTTCATGAATATTTTCAAGATTACCGTTTTCGTTGATTTTTTTCAGTACAGAACGTAATACATTTTCACCTTCACCAGATATAGCAAAATCTACCGGAGTATTTTTTATAAAGCGAGAAATATTTGCCGTAATATCGGGACCGCCGGCAAAAAGAAGCATATCAGGACAATCATTTCGCAACCTTTTTATTATGTTGCAAATGATTTCACGATTCCACAAATAAACACAAAATCCGATTCCGTCCGGTTGTTTATTTTTCAACACTGAAACTATTTCACTTTCATTATCATCTAATGCAAACTCTGAGAGAGAAATATCAGCCAAATCATCACAGGCAGATTTCAACATTGCTGCAGCCAAAGGAACGGCTTCGGGAGCATTTTTTTTAATATGAATTGATACTAAAATTATTTTCATAAAATCTTGTATATCTAATACTGCAAAAATTGTCAAATCTTGCTATATGAAGTATAAGTTTTTATTCACGGAGTAATGAATGATTTATAGGGAAATACCGGGAACAAATATGAATGTTTCCGTATTAGGCTACGGGGGCTGGGGAGCCGGAATAAAAGGGTGGCGTAATGTAAGCGAAAAAAAAGTTTGCGAATCAATTATCACTGCATATAAAAAAGGAATAAACTTTTTCGATACTGCACCTATTTACGGAAACGGAAAATCTGAAGAAATTCTCGGAAATGAACTTTCACCGTTTAGAGATAAAATCTTTATTGCTTCAAAATGCGGTTTAATCCAACATGAAAATGGTTTTGTTGAGCATTCTTTAGACCCGGACAGCATTCGATGTGAAATCGAGAAAACTCTCAACAGACTAAAAACAGATCATATCGATTTATATCAAATCCATTTTCCGGATAAAAAAACTCCGTTAGATAAAGTTTTTTACACAATGCAAAAACTTCAGCAGGAAAAATTAATCCGTTATTTCGGAGTCAGTAATTTTTCATTAGAATTACTAAAAGAGACTGAATCTGCCGGATATGTAAGCGTACAAAATCGTTTTAATATTTTTCAACATGAGGAAGCCGAAAAAGTTTTAAAATACTGTAATGAGAAAAAATTAGGATTCATTGCATACAGTCCGCTCTGTCAAGGGATTTTCTCAAAATCTGTCGATATAAATTTTAAACCGTCAACTCGTGATGTTCGTCATTTAAATCCTATTTTTAATGATGATAAACTTTTTAATAATGTGCTTTCTGAAAAAGATAAAATGAAAAATCCATTAAAAGAAGCTTTATCATTTGTAATTAATACTCAAGGCGTTACAACTTGCCTTGTAACAATGACACGCCCGGAACATGTAAAAGAAAATGTAGCATTGACAGAAAATGATAAAAATTAATAAGGTGTATATTTAATTTATTAAGGAGAAAAAAAACAAAAATGAAATTAAGAATCAGAAGCTGGTTGTTTTTATTGTTCTTTTTATTTTCTTTTACCGGCGTAGTTTTTTCTTGTTTATATTTTTTCACAAAAATTTCATCACGAATACAAAAAATAAACGGACAAATATATACCGACTGTATAGAACAAGTAGGAATGACAATCGATTCTTATTATAAACGTTATGCTGTTGATTTTATTGAAATTGCTAATTCCGAAGAATTTAAAGAAATTTATCATTCTGATGTTTTTCCTACCGGAGAATCACCGTTAGCAACAAAAGTTCGCAGCAAGATGTCAGGAGATTTTTGTTTTCTTGATTTAAAATATCCAAATAAAGTAAGAAATACTTGGTATACATTAAAACAGGTTAATCTAAGTGTTGATGTAAATCTTGAAATCGATGCATTCTTACACAGTGCTCCTTTTTTACAAATGCAAAAGGCTGGTGAAATGACTACTTATACCGGAATGTTATTGTCTTTTTACGGATATATGTTGGAGCAATCCTTATATTTCTTTTGTCCAATATTTGAAGATAATGAAATCGCAGGTATAATGATTTGTATTGAAAGACCGGATTTTATAGAACGACTGTATAATACCAATACAAGTTTAAAAAAAGGAACAATCTATATTGTTGACCAATTTGACAATGTTATTCATTACAATCACCCAAATTCTGATGATTATTATAAGTACGATAAAGAAAAAGAAAGTTATGTTTTAGAAGAAGGTGATGTTTTATATGACCCTGCAGAAGGAATGGGGTATCACGAATACTTACAATTAAATACAGATAAATTGATTTTAAAAGATTCTGAAACTCTAAAAATAATAGATGATTACAGATTGGGGGAACGATTAGAACCGGCAACAGGTATTGTAGACTTTAAAGGTAGAAAATATTTTGCGGTTTATCACAAAGCAACAATTTCGGGAATGAATATTTTTTACTTTTATCCGTTAAAATTAATTGCATCACCGCTTGGACATATTCCTGTAACAGAGGCTTGCATAATATTTGCATTATTGATTGTTTTCTCTTTTTTGCTGGCTCTTATGTGTGAATTCGTATACAAAAAGCATTTTAAATTGCTTCAAACAATGAAAAGAGAGGCATTTAAGGGCAATTTTGAAACTAATTTAATCAACAAGGTGCCAGTTGTTGAATTAGTTCAGGTTAGTAATATTTTTCATGAAACAATAAAAACATCAGCAGAACATCAAGATTACGATTTTGAACATATCAAAGATAATAACGGCGAAGTTTATTCGACAGAAGTAATCAGCGTTTTGTATATAAAAATAGATTCTTTTTCGGAAAAAGACGAAAGTTTTGAAAATATTTTTAATCAATTCGATAAGATAATGAAACATTATTCTTGTATGTCTGTTTCTGCTTGCGGAAATATTTATATGGCAGTTTGTGGAATGCAAGAAAATATTCCGGACTTTACCGAAAAATTATTAAAAGCTGTATTAACATGTATCAGTTTTATAAAAAAACATACATCATTAAAATGTTATGCCGGATTTTGTACCGGAGAAGTTAAAGTCTCGGATAAATCTGATAATATATGGGGAAAAACAGTAGAAGAGGCTTTCAATTTAATGTTACTGTCCAGTACAATGAAAGTTTCTATTTGCAAAGAGACGTTCAAAAAAATTGAAAGCCAATGCAAATGTACTCCGATAGGTTGTAACAGTTATCAAGTAGACAAAATCTTTTTTGATACTTAAGATAGTTTTCTTGCAAGAAGCAGAAAAAATTATGAGAAAAAGAAAGTTGTATTGAGAAAAAAAGATTAGCTTCTGATTCGTATTATGATAATTCTTCTTGTGACAG
>JBGUUT010000055.1:0-17911 GCA_045133795.1 Spirochaetota bacterium | reverse complement strand
CGTTTGTACTCATATCGCCGTCAACAGTGATACTGTTGAAGCTTTTTTCTACTGCGGCATGAAAAGCTTTTTCTAACGCTTTTTTATTTATTTTTGCGTCAGTAAAAAGGAAACTCAAAGTTGTTGCCATGTTTGGATGAATCATTCCTGAACCTTTGGCAACGCCGACAATGTGATATTCTTGCTCTTTATTTTTTACGGTAACTCCGTAGATTTTCATGCGAGTATCAGTTGTCATGATTGCTTTTGCAAAATTATTAGGATTGGAATCATTAATAACTTTTGCAATTTTGCTCAAGCCGGAAGAAATTGCACTGAACGGCAATCTTTGCCCGATAACACCGGTAGACATTGGCAAAACACTTTCTGCAGGAATGTTGAATAATTCCGCACATTCCTTACATGTGTTGTACGCATCTTCAAGTCCTAATGTTCCGGTACAAGCATTTGCATTTCCGCTGTTTACTACAACTGCACGTAATTTATTTTTAACATGTTTTTTGCAGACCAAAACCGGTGCAGCTTTAACTTTATTAGTAGTAAACATTCCGGTTCCGATACAATCGACATCGGACAATACTACGCCTAAATCCAGAACACCTTCTTTTTTGATTCCGGCTGCAACACCGTTTGAATGAAAACCTTTTACCATTTCGATGGTAGGATTTTCGATGAAAGAGATTTTATTTTCCATACTCGTTTCCTTTGAAACTAAGGCTGATTTTTACCTTATTAGAAAAAGGGGAAACTCCTTCTATGTAGTTGAGAAGAAACTTTCCCTGCTCGTGAAAAGCAAAATTATATGCTTAATTTTGCAAGATTTCTAATTTGAAAAAATTTGATATAAAGTACTATATTTCCTTAATTTGTCAAGATATCAGACAATGAATGAATGATTTATACTGTAAGAGGATTTGATAATTTAATTAAAACAAGAGTCATATAAAGAAATGACGGTACTTTGAACAGAAAAAGAACAAAGTACCTATTTATAAAACTAGCATTAATAATAGCGTGGCCAATAACGACCTTTTTTTTCTTTCATCTTAAACTTTTCTACGCCGAGAATATAACGCAACTGGTCGCGTTTCATCATTTCTTCTTTTTTTCCGGCTTTATAAATTTTACCTTCTTCCATCAGCATAACATGGCTGATTTCCGGAATAATTTCTTCGATATGATGGGTAACAAAAATAATTTGCATTCCTTCAGCAATCATTTTGCCTAAGAAGTTTAAGAAGTCGTCACGAGATGCAATATCAAGTCCGCTGCATGGCTCATCTAAAATAATTAATTGCGGTTTAAAAACTAAAGCTCTTCCGATTAATGCACGTTTTTGCTCACCTTGCGATAAAGTTTCAAAAGAACGCTCTGCCATCGGAGTCAATCGCAAAAAGTCCATAATTTCTTTCACTCTGTCGATTTGCCATTGTTCCGCATCTTGGTGAAGTCCTATACTGGAGAAAAAACCGGAAAGTATAACGTCTTTAACTTTTGTAGTTCCGTTATAATCGTGTTGTAATCTGTCGCTTACGACACCGATTTTTTTTCGTAAATCCCAAATGTTAGTTTCTCCGAATTTCTTTCCGTATATCGAAATAGTTCCTTCTGACGGATAAACTAATGTAGAAAGGATTTTTAGCATAAAAGATTTTCCGCTGCCGTTACGTCCGATTATTGCCCAGTTTTCTCCCTTATTAATAGAAAAAGAGATATCTTTTATGATGTAATGTTTGTCTCTTATAATGGAAATATTTTCTGCTTTTAAAATTTCTTGAGATTTTTCGTTATTGATGTTTTCCATATTGTAGCCTTATAAAAAATAAATAAAAAAGCGGCATCAATTAATGAAGTGTACAAATTATTAGACACTTCATTAATGAGATACCGCCGTTATAAAATCTTAGCAGTGACAAATTTATAATTTGCCCATGCAAATCTTATAGTTTGTCGTTAGAACCCAATACATTAACAATTTTGTGCATGTATTGTTTTTTCATATTGTCACGAGCTGGACCTAAGTATTTTCTAGGGTCAAATTCTGCTGGTTTTTCAGCAAAAACTTTTCTGATAGCAGCAGTCATAGCTAAACGGCTGTCAGAGTCAATGTTGATTTTACATACAGCTGATTCTGAAGCTTTTCTCAATTGTTCTTCCGGAATACCGATAGCAGCTTCAAGTTTTCCACCGAATTGGTTGATAGTATTAACTTCATCCATTGGAACAGAAGAAGATCCGTGAAGAACGATAGGGAATCCAGGAAGTTCTTTTTCAATTTCTTTTAAAACATCAAATGCTAGTGGAGGTGGAACGTAAACACCGTTTACTAATTCACATTGTTCAGGTTTGAACTTGTGAGCTCCGTGAGAAGTTCCGATAGAAATAGCAAGAGAATCTACACCAGTTTTAGAAACAAAGTCTTTTACTTCTTCTGGTTTTGTGTAGTGGCTTTCTTCTGCACAAACTTCATCTTCTACACCTGCAAGAACTCCCAATTCTCCTTCTACAGTAACATCAAATTGGTGAGCATATTCTACAACTTTTTTTGTAAGAGCAACGTTTTCTTCGTAAGGAAGGTGAGAACCGTCAATCATTACAGAAGAGAATCCCATATCAATACAAGATTTACAAGTTTCGAAAGAATCACCGTGGTCTAAGTGAAGAACGATTTGTGGTTTTTCACAACCTAATTCTTTAGCATATTCTACTGCACCTTGTGCCATGTAACGCAAAATAGTAGCGTTAGCATATTGACGAGCACCTTTTGATACCTGCATGATTACAGGTGATTTTGTTTCAACTGCAGCTTGTACGATAGCTTGCATTTGTTCCATTGTATTAAAGTTAAATGCAGGAATTGCATATCCGCCGTCAACGGCTTTTTTAAACATCTCTCTTGTATTTACGAGACCTAAATCTTTGTAAGAAATCATGTCTTTTTCTCCTTTATTTTAGTAGGTTAATTTTGGCAGAAAATATCAGAAAAAATACTACTTGTCAAATAAGCTAAGAGATTCAAAAAAAATAGATTTTTATGCTTCTTTAATATTGTTTTATTGTTATAAAACATAGAGCATTATCATGTATGGCTTAGGAGAGAAGAATGATAACCAGAGTTGCAGTCATCAGCATTATTGTAGAAGATGGAATTGCTACGGAAAAAATTAATGAATATTTGCATAAATATAAACAATATATTTTGGGTAGAATGGGAATCCCTTACAAAGAACGCAAGATTTCGGTTATAAGTGTAGTATTAGATGCACCGGAAGATAAAATCTCTGCATTATCCGGACAATTGGGACGTTTAAGCGGTGTTTCAACAAAAACGGTTTATTCTCACAAATTATTTGAAAGTTTTGATTCTGAAGGAGAATGTAATGAATGAATTAATAGATAAATTAACTGAAACTCAAACTCTAACAAAGGAAGAAATTGTTCTTTTATTAGGGAAAGTAACACCGCAATTATCAGAATATCTTTTTTCGAAAGCGAGAGACATCAGAGAACGCTATTACGGAAAAGATGTTTATATCAGAGGGTTAATCGAATTTACGAACTATTGTAAGAATGATTGTTTCTATTGCGGTATAAGAAAATCAAATAAAAATACTTGTCGTTATCGATTGACTCCGGAAGAAATAATGGAATGTTGCCGGCAAGGGTATGAATTGGGCTTCAGAACATTTGTTTTGCAAGGAGGAGAAGATTCAGAATATTCAGTCGAACGAATTGTCGATTTGATTTCGGCGATAAAAAAAGAGTTTACGGATTGTGCATTAACATTGTCTGTCGGAGAGCTTCCGTATGAATCTTATGTTGCATTTTATGAAGCCGGAGCCGATCGTTATTTACTGCGTCATGAGACAGCTAATCCGGAACATTACCGACGGTTACATCCGCCGAAAATGTCATGTGATGAACGAAAAAAAGCGTTGTATAACTTAAAGAAAATAGGCTTTCAGACCGGAGCCGGATTTATGGTCGGTTCTCCGTGGCAGACTTCGGAATATATTGCGGATGATTTATTATTTTTAAAAGAGTTGCAACCGGAAATGGTCGGAATCGGTCCTTTTTTACCGCACCATGATACGCCTTTTGCCAAAATGGAAAAAGGTTCGTTGGAATTAACCTTGTTTTTGTTGGGGATATTACGATTAATGTTACCAAAAGTATTGCTGCCGGCAACAACTGCATTAGGGACAATTGCTCCGGACGGGCGAGAACGAGGTTTATTGGCAGGAGCAAATGTTGTAATGCCGAACTTATCACCTAAAAGCGTTCGTGAAAAATACTTGTTGTATGATAATAAGATTTCAAGCGGAGAAGAAGCTGCTGAAAGTAAAGCTGCTCTTGAAGCAAAAATAAAATCAATTGGTTATAATATTGTTACGTCACGTGGTGATGCAATTCGTTAAAATCAGGATTTGTGAATGAGTGATAATTATCAAGCTGATTTTCAACAGCGATTACAAGAAATAACAGATAAAGTGGTTCCTGAAATTTGTGAGTTTTATTCATATTTGGAAAAATATCCGTACATGGGTGCTCAACATGAAATAGGGAAGAAAATAATTACCGAAGTTCAAAATGCACCGCGAATTGATATTCAAGACAGTAGCTGGTATCGCGGTCGTCCGGTTCATGATTCACATATTTTGAATGCTCAAGAAATGTTACCGCCCGATCCGGAAAAGGTTGCAATCGGAGAGGGGCGTTTTAATCATTACGGACAAAGCCATTTTTATTTGAGTCAATCAAAGAAGTTATGTTTTAAAGAAATAAATCAAATGTCAAATGCGATTTGTTGGATTCAAGAATTTTATATTCGCAAAATTGAGAATATTATAGATTTAAGTTTTTATTTAAACAGCAGTAATATTAATTCTGTTCCGTTAGTTTTCGGCGGAATTATGAGCAGTGGGGCGATACGTCGTCCGGTAAGAAAAGATAAATGCTGGAAACCGGAATATTTTGTTCCTCGTTTTATTGCAGATGCATGTAAAGCAAACGGGATTAACGGTATTTTGTATAACAGTGCAGTTGACTATGGTTGTAATTTGGTAATTTTTAATATGGAAATGCTTGATTTTTGTTTTGCAGGTATTCCGGAAATATTTCGATTCCCGGAATACTGATAAGATTTTAATTAATGCTGAAAGCTGACATTCTGCCTAATCCCGGAGCTAATGTTTTGTCGGGATTGTTGATGTCAAGTTCACGTTCGTTGTCGATAAAATAACAATATGAATAATTTCCCGTAGATAGAGGTAGAGAAACTTCCCAATAACCGGCAGAGTCTTTTACCATTGCATATGTAAAAGGACTGAAGCTTGCATTTGAACACAATAGGTTTACTACGGAGGCTGTCGGAGCGTAAACTCTGAAAGTTACTTTTTTTATTAAACCGCCTCGTTCGTTAAGTTCTTCTATTTCCGGAGAGTTGTTGAAATATTTTACTTCGTCGGGAATAATAATTTTCGCCAATTGATTACCGTAATTGTCTGTATAATCAGCGTTGTTTTGCGGAATAGTCCAAAATCCGTTTATATTCAGTCTATAAAGAAACTCGGTTTTATTTGTATAAGGAAGTTTGCAATAATAAACACCGTACAAACTTGTTTCAAAATGGTATTGTTTTTCCCAATTATCTAAATCTGTTACAAGGAAAATTTCTTGTCGACCGGTATTTTCCGGCGGAAGGGTCAATATAATTCCGTTTCTGGTAAAAATTGGCTCTCCTGCAGTTTTTAGTTGATTAACATCAATACGTCGGATTATTCTGGGAGAGGAAAAGATTGCAGAGAATGAAAATAAGATAAAAAAAACTGCGATAAAATATCGTTTCATTTTGTGTATATTCCTTTATAACGTAATAGAAAATTAAAACCAAAAACGGAAACATTTTGATTTTTTTTCAAAACGTTTTGGTTTTCGTTGTTTTAACTATTTAATTTCTCGGAAAGATTCCGAGAAACTTAATTGAGAGGTTAGACATTTAGATTGTCCGTTTTTTACAGAAAAAATCTTTTTTGATATTACCGGATATGTGTGTAACCAAAATTAAAATAAAAAGAGAATCTTATGCCGAAATTTGAAGATCTTCCTTATATAAGGGAAAAAATTGCTTCGATTGCAGATGAAACAGAAGTTATGAAGAAAAAAGGCAGAATGCCGAATCTGATAAATCTTCCGAAAGAGGAGAAATTGGAACCGAGTGAATCGTACGATGATTTATTGTCTGATGATTTGCTTGATGATATTCCCGGAGATGAAGATTTGATGTCTTCCGTCGCAAAGGAAAAAGAACGTTCTAAGAGTCTTGAAGAAGCAATGGAATTAGAAGAAACACCTTCAGAAAATTTAGAAGGAGATTTCCTTGATAACTTAGAGTCTTTTGTGGGCGAAAATGAAAGTTCGGCTGTTCAAGAAGAAGCTGAGCAAAAAGATGATGAGTTTGATTTTCTGTCAGCATTGGGAGATTTGTCTTCTTCTGATGAAATACCGAGTGAAGATGATTTTCTTTCTGTAGCGGATGATATGCAAAATGATTTAGCAGAATCTACAGTTCAAGATGATTTTGGTACTTTTGATACGCAAGCGGAGGAAGCTTCATTAAATGAAGGTATAGATGATTTTTTAGATACTCTGGAAAATACAGAAGAACAATCTGCAGATTTAACGCAGGTTTCGGATGAAACTAAAATTGATGGACTTGATGATTTATTAATTGATTCTTTGGGCGATGACAACAATTTAGATTCGCTAATAATGGAAAATATTCCGGAAATTTCAGCAATCGGTGCAGAAGATTTGTCATTGTCAGAAGATGATTTTAATATGGATTCTTTGCTTTCTGCGGATTCTTTAAGTGATTTTGAAAATCTTGATATGCCGCTAACGGAAGAACCGGAAGAAAAAGAAACAACAGAAGAGGCAGCGGAAGAAAATCTTCAATATCTTGAACCGTTAGAAGATATGGAAGAGGATGAACCGCAAGCGGTATTTGATGTTAATGATGATGCCGTGGCTGAAGCATTAGAGGATTCTTTATCAGGACTAGATGTATTAGAAACGTTACCGGCTTTAGATGATTTTGATACAGAAACAACAGAGGCGGATTCGTCTAGTCAAATGCCGGATTTACCTAGTCTTTCTATTGACGGAGATGACGGAGAAATCGATTTATCAAATATGTTGAATGATTCTGATATGGATTCAGACTCCGATGATGATTTACTTGATTTATCTGCATTGGATGATTTGAGTTTTTCGGAAGAAGGTACAGACGATGAGGCGTTACCGAATTTAGACAGTTTTGATTTTTCAGAAAATGAAACCGAATCTGTTCACGAAGAAATGGATTCAGAGTCTTATACAGAAGAAAGCTCGATTGAAGAAAATCATATAGATGAAGAAGACGAGTTTGTGGAGCCGGATCTTAGCGGTGAAAAAATCGAATTGTCGCCAGAAGATCGCAAAAAAGTCGTTATCAGAATCTCGACTTTCCCTAAAGAGGCGGAAGTAAAAATAGCTAAAGCTATTGTGAATCCGAAATATTCAGAAGAGAAAGTTTATCCGCTTGTAAAAGCGTTAATTACTCACGGAAAGCAAGAAGATATCATTTCTAAATATGAAAAGCTTACGGGAGACAAATCTCTTCACAATGTTGTATTGACCAGATTAAGCGGTGAAGCGTACGAAAGAAAACAAAAATCATTACTTTCAATCATTGAAAAGAATGTTCTTCCTATTTTGGCAAGAACTGCAGCGTTAATTGTAATGATTGCAGTTTTGGTAATGTTCTATGTAACTATTCTTTATCCTACATATACTGCAAGTAAGTATTACAAGTTAGGCAAGAAGAATATTGATGAAAATAAATATGAATATGCAGAACAAAACTTTAATAAAGCATATCAAGTACAACCTCGTTATAAAGAAATAATTGCATACGCAAGAAAGTTCCGTGATCATGAACGAAACTTTGCAGCAGAAAGAAAATATCAAATGGCAGCAGAGCAACGTGATGACAGAACGCTTGATTTTGAATACGGAGAATTTTTGCGTGATATCGATAAATACGAGAAGTCATTGTCAATGTACAATTATTGGATTGATAAAAAAAGAGATGATTTGGAAGCCAGAAACGGGCGTGGTGAAACTTATTTGAAATGGGCAGAAATTGATTCTTCTAAGCTTGAAAATGCGGAAAATGAGTTTTTGGATGTTCTCGATTATCAACTTAATAATGCAGATGCGATAAATAATTTATTGGCAACGTATATCAAAATGAATAATCGCAAGAAAGTTCTTGATACTTACAACTGGGCGGCTGCGTATTTAAAGAAACAAGATTATAGAATTCAAATAAAAACTGCCGGTTATTTGATTGACAGCGGGGATTTGAATGAAGTTCGAAGAATTCTTACAAACGTAAGTAAGTTTGTTCCGACTAAACCACATTATCCGGAATATGATTATCAGTTGGCTCGTTATAATAAGGCATTGTTGGTAAGACCGGATGAAAGAAAGAATCTTGAAAATGCAAAAGCTAAAATGGAAACACTTTCCGGCAAAGAAATTAAACAAATCTTTGGTTCCGAAAAAGCATTTAATCGTTTCCAAGCTAATGTATACAACGATTTAGGAGAGAATTATTACGAAACATCCCGTTCAGATATAAGAGCATTTAAAATGTTTGACAGAGCGGTTACACTTAATCCGGATTTCGGAAAAGCTTATTATAATTTGGGTAATTTTGCCTATTTGACTAAAGCAGACCGTGAAGAAGCACTAAGATATTATACCGATGCAGAAAGTAAAGGTTTTAATAACGATATAATGACTTACAATATGGGGTGGTTGTATTACAAAAAAGGTGATTATGATAAAGCCCATACAAAAATTGATAACTTGTTAAAAAAGAATCCGGATGTTGATTCTTTAAAGTTTATGAAAGGAACAATTTTATTAAATATGGCACAGTATGATTTGGCATACAGCGAATTGCTTGAAGTTTATGATAAGTTTAATACTTTCAGACAAGGAAACGGACCTTTGGATTTGGATTTGAAAGAACATCAAAATGCAGTGAAAATGTTGTATCAATCATCAAATAATCTCGCGGCGTCATTGTACGGAAAATATAGAAAGTCGAAAAAACATCAGTATTTTGCTGATTCTCTCAGATATTTTACAGAGGCTGTTAAATATTTTGATATTGCCGACCCTGTAGGTGTTGCCAGAACTCATTCAGGCGGAACAACGGAAAAAGCAGTGCCGTATTTGAATCTAAAAATGGCATTGTATCCGGATGTTTTCGGTAAAACAAAAGATGCATTGATTGATGATGATTTTAATCAATACGAATATTTTTATTAAAAAAGGAAAACAAGAGTGATTGGGCTGGGGATTGATTTGTGTGAAGTAAAGCGTTTTGAACGTTTGCAGGAAAATGAAGCTTTTTTGCAAAGGGTTTTTTCTGCCGATGAAATTGCTTATTGTAAAAAACGAACAAAAAGTGCCCAGTCATTCGCTGCGAGATTTGCAGCAAAAGAAGCGTTTGGTAAAGCTCTAGGCATTGGGATAAGCGGTGGAGTTACATTACAAGAAGTAGAGGTTTGCCACAATGCGGATAATAAGCCGTTTTTAGAACTATCGGGAAAAACGAAAGAGATAGCTGAAAAGTTCGGAGTTACAAAGATTCATCTTTCGTTGACTCATGAGACCGGCGTGGCTGCGGCAGTCGTGATATTAGAATAAAATCAGGAGTGATTATTTATGGATTTTATGGATGAAACAGCTTACAGAAAAGGGATTACATATTTATCCAGAGAGGCAATTCGTTGTCCGGTTTGCGGCAGTGAGTTTTTTCAGGAAAAATTGCAAAGTGGCGGGGGACGACTTATAGCCGGTGAATTAACAGACTTTTTGCACCGATTGTACAAGCCCAGCCAAAAATTCGGAAATGTTTATCCGTTAATTTATACTCCGGTAGTTTGCCCTGATTGTTTTTATGCCAGTCTTCCGCAAGATTTTCTAAAAGTTCCTTCAGATGTAGCTGAAGAATTGCAATGCAGAATAAAAGAACGTATGACGGAAGCAACGAAATTAATAGGAATGCCGGTAGATTTTTCAAAAGCCAGAACGTTAGAATCCGGAGCCGTAGGTTATGTATTAGCAATGCATTGTTATGATTTTTTTCCGGCGAAGAAATTTATTCCGGTTATAAAACAAGCTCTTTGTTCCATAAAAGCTGCATTTTTATTTGAAGATTTAAATAAAGAACATCCGGAAAATTACTATGACTTTTTGGCGACGGTTTTTTATAAAAAAGCATTGTTTTTGTATCAATATGCGATTGAATTAAATCAGTCAAAACAACAAATCATGGAAGAAATGAAAGTTTTAGGTCCGGATTTGGATAAAGATTACGGATATGACGGCGTGACATTTTTGATAGCGACATTATTATTGCGTTATGGCGATACGTCAGATTCGGAAGTTCGTGCGAAAGATTTGGAAGAAGCAAAGCTTTATTACGGGAAGATTTTCGGAATGGGAAAATCAGATGTTAATAAGCCGCAGGAAATATTAAACAAAGCTCGTGATTTTTACGACGAAATCTCAAAATTACAAAAGGCGGCAGAAAATGAACGTCAAACTGACCCTGTCGTATGACGGAACTGATTTTTACGGATTTCAGGCACAAGAAGGATTACCGACGGTTGCCGGAGAGTTAGAAAAGGCGTTGCAAAAAATTATCGGAACTGTTCCGGAAATAGTTTGTGCCGGACGTACCGATAAAGGCGTTCATGCCGACGGACAAGTGATTAATTTCCATACATCTCTTGATAAACTGAAAGAATATAATTGGTTGCGTGCGTTAAACAGCATTTTACCTCGTTCTGTCAGAATTACACATTGTGAGTTTATGCCGGACGAGTGGAGTGCAAGATTTGATGCGAAAGCCAGAGAGTATCACTATTTTTTGGTAAATCAGCGATTTCCGGATGCTCGACGAATGCGTTTTTCATCGTTTTGTTACTATGACCTTGATGTTGATTTGCTTAATCAATATTGTCAATATTTAGTCGGAGAGCATGATTTTACTTCGTTTTGTGCCGCAGATGACCCGAGTCGCACGAAGATTCGCCAGATTTATAAATTGGATACAAGCCGTGACGGCGATTTGGTGACATTGCGTGTAATCGGAAGTGCATTTTTACATAACATGGTACGTATTATTACCGGAACGCTACTGACTTTGTATAGGAAAGGTGAACCGCCGATTAGAATGAAAGAGATTTTAGACGGAGCAAACAGACAGCTTGCACGTGATACAATTGAGCCAAACGGTTTAGTTTTTAAAAAAGTTTATTATGATGAAAAGGAGATTCCGCAATGACAAAAGAACAGCAAGAATATTTAAACTCGTTACTTGCAACGATAGGATTTGCGGATAAAACATCTAAATTTTGTGATTTTCTGGACTTTTTAGCAGAGAAAAATCAAGAACTTAATGTTATATCCAGAAAGCTTCCGTTAGAAACGATTATTTTAGAGCATTTGTATGATTGTGTCGGCGGTTTTGAATATTTTAAACCGTTTTCAGTGATTGCAGACTTGGGAAGCGGCGGCGGTTTCCCGGGATTATTGCTCGGTATAGCATTTCCGGATAAGGTTGTGCATTTGGTAGAAAAAAGTCCTAAAAAAGGTGCGTATCTTAATGAAGCGGTTAAAACCCTTGGTTTAAAAAATGTTCGTGTACATTCGTGCCTTGTAAATGATTTTAAAGAAGCGACGGATGTTTTTACGTGTCGTGCTTTTAAATCAGTCGCAGAAATCGTACAAATGACAATGCCGTATTTTAAAAAAGGAACTCCGTATTTACTGTTTAAAGGCAGAAAGGAAACAATAGATATGGAATTGTCACAAATAAAAGGCTTGAAGTTCACAACAAAACTGGAAAAGATTTGTCCGGAAATAAAGGACAAGGAACGCTATATGTTATTTTTACAAAACCAAAATTAAGGAGGAATGTTTATGAAAAAATTATTATTTGCTTTGTCAATAATTGCGATGTTTGTTTTAGCAGGATGTAATCCGTGTGAAGTAGGAGATTGTGCTTGTACTTTGTGGACGTTTGAAAATAAAACAAATGAAACCGTGATTATCAGTGATTTGAAAGACGGAACATTTTCATCCTTAACTATACCGCCAAAGGGAGTTGTAGATGTCTATGTAGAAAATGCGGCGGACTCGTTATCATTTAATTATGAACCGAAAACTGTTAGAGTTTCAAAAGTAAAAGGCGATTATATTTATAAAATTACTAAGTAGAAATTAATAACTGAATATTTTAAAAGAGCGGAGAAATCCGCTTTTTTTATTTGGAAAATCTCCCCAAGCCCTGCTTTAGCTTTCTTATTCCAATAAATGAATATTTTACCCCAAGTCAGAGCGTTCTTTTCTTTTAGGGGTGTAAGGGGAACTTTTCTTTTTATCGCAAAAAAGAAAAGCTCCCCTTAAAACTCCGTTTGTTCCCTGAACAACAAAACCGCTTTAATGTCGGCTATGCCGACAAAAAGAGCCTTAAACCTAAGTAGGTTTATTAAACTTTGAAGCAAAGTTAATCCCTAACGCCTGCCGTCGGCAGGCAAATTGTTCCCAACCCCGGCGACAGCCCAAAGCCGTAAGGCACAAAAAAAGTGCGGTGGAAATGAAAACCGCTCCGCACTTTTAAGATTAAAAACTATTCTGCTTTAAACCAATACTTATCATAATAAGTATCTTTCAAATTAGTTGCATTTGTAACCGTATCAGTCACATCGATTTCTGTCCTTCCGGTATAATCACTATAATCACTGCTGCTTGTGTAGTACCAAGTACTTGTATCTGCAAATGTCACACTTGTTAAGCTACTGCAACCATTGAACGCAGATTCACCGATAGAAGTCACGCTGTCCGGAATTGTTATACTTTCTAAACTACTGCACCAAGAGAACGCAGAGCTACCGATAGTAGTTACACTGTCCGGGATTGTTATACTTTCTAAGCTGCTGCAACCATAGAACACCATACTATCGATAGTAGTTACGTTATCCGGGATTGTTACACTTTCTAAACTACTGCAACCGGAGAACGTAGCGTAACTGATAGTAGTCAGGCTGTCCGGGATTGTTATGTTTGTTAAGCTACTGCAACCATCGAACGCATATCTACCGATAGTAGTTACACTGTCCGGGATTGTTATACTTTCTAAACTAATGCAGTAATCGAATGCCATAATATCGATAGTAGTCACACTGTCACCTATTGTTACGGTCTTTAAATTTTTACAATTCTTAAAAGCTCTAGATCCTATTTCTGTGACTTTGCAGTTATCTTCAAAATTAACATTTTCTATAGAAGCACATCCGGCAAAGGAGTATGCAGAAATAGTGGTGGCTTCAGCAGGAATTACCAAATCTGTAATTAACTCATCATTAATATAGAGATTATAACTATATCCAAGGTCGTTATTTTTTTCTATTGCACACCAACCTGCGATATTTCCTTTGTAGTAGATATTTTTTATAGAATCCAAACTGCCATTAATGCTGGTAATACTTGCAGGGATAGTAATTGATTCTGATAACAAACCAAACTTCTTTAATACATCTACATTAATAGAAGTAAGACCTTCCGGCAGTTCTAAATTTGCAGTATCTTGACCGGATATAAAAAACTTTATTTTTGCACTGTAAGTAAAATGTTCGTCGCCATCCCAATTTATATTGAAGAAATCCTCCAAAGTCCCGTTAAAATGAATTTCTTCTAATGCAGATACGTCAGAGTTATTTTTATTTGACTCATTGTAAAATGCCTCAGCTTTAATTGTAGAAACATTTTTTCCTAATGTTACCTTTCTCAGAGAACCGACTTCCTCATCGAAAAAAGCACTATAATAACATGCTTTTTCCCCGATAGTCTCTACGGAATCGCCGAAAGTAACTTCTTCCAATTCACTGATATTTGCAAATGCCTCATCTCCGACTTCCTTACAACCGGCACCTGTATTTACAGATTTTAGATGAGTACCATAAAAAGCTGCCGTACCGATTTTTTTGACACTGTCCGGAATTGATACACTCGAAAAATTGAAATTGTAGAATTTATAATTCGGGATTTCTTCGATTCCGTCGGGAATGACTAAATCTGTCACTAATTGCCCGTCGATATAAAGATTTATATTTGAGAATTTCAATCCGCTGATATCATCATCATCATCTTCGTTGGCGGTATAATCTATATTCATCCATTCTTGCATTGTACTTTGATAATAAATATCAACAACTTTCTCGTTATCATCCATAAATACAAACGCATTGGGTTCTATTTTTGTCACAGAACGGGGGATTGTTATAGAATCAAATTGATGACTGAATGGACTGAAATAATTTTCTTTAATCTCCGTAACTCCATCCGGGATAACAAGGTCTGTCACCAATTCATCATTTATATATAATGAGGCTACAGCACAATAAAAACCGAACTCAATACCATCTATAGAAAGCAACCCGGCAATATCACCGTTATAGTAATATTTTGCCTCATAATGTGTAAGTCCCGTACCATCAGTCATGGTAATCTCATCATGTATTATTTCCGGAGGTAAACTTTTTATGCCTGTTCCGATACGAATCGTTTTTAAATTATCACAGCCATCAAATGCATACATACCGATAGAAGTCACGCTGTCAGGAATAGTCACACTTGTGATGTTAGCATAACGAAAAGCATAATCTTTTATTTCCGTAACGCCCTCAGGTATAACGACATCGGTCATTAGCTTACCGTCAATATATAAGTCGTGCTTTTTCTCACCCCCATCCTGATTCAGAAGCATTTCAATATTTAAATATTCTTCTAACGTTCCGGAAAAATGTATTTCCTTAGGGTGATAATTGGGGCAATTCAAATTACCTATAGCTTGAGAAAGGCTAAAGCATTTTACATTCTTTCCCAGATGTATGGTTTCCAACGAAAATAAGCTACCGGAAAAAATTTTCACGTTCTTTTCAGAATACTCTGCATCATAATATATATTTTTTAAATAATTCCAACCTTCAATGACCTTAACTCCAAGCGAAGTCACGGAAGCCGGGATAGTAATAGATGTAAAAGCACATCCCCCCCATCCATAACCATCTCCACCGAAAGCAAAGTCACCGATATACTCACATCCGTCGGGGATAATCAATTCCGTATTTTTCCCCAAAGAGTCACATAGCCGAAAAGCCCCCGGTTTGATTGTTTTCAGATTTTTCGGCATATTTGCATACATCATATTTTCACAAGCCCCAAATGCATATTCCCCGATGACTTCTACCGTATCCGGCATTACTATACCGAGTAGATTTTCTTTCTTATAAAAAGCGTCGTCCGGGATTTCTGTCAGACCGGTACAGCTGCTTAAATCAAGTGCAATCTTTTTTTTACAATTATCCATTGCTGTACTCAATACGGCTAAGTCTTCAGCTGTAGAGATTCCGTTTACTTTTACTGTATATCCGACATCATCTTTCAATGTTTGGAGCAATGCTTCAAATCCGTCTTTGTCTGTTTCATAACAATATCCGGCTTTTAAAAGGATATCTCCGACATGTTCGCCCGGTTTCAAGCTGTCGAGTCGAGTGTAAGAGTCGCCGTCTATATACCATCCGTCGAATGTTTTTCCCTCATAACTTTTTATCATAGATACATCCGGGAGTTTTACCTCGCTGTACAATGAATAATATTCGGGGTATTCGGCATTTTCGACAAACTCAGCTCCGCCGTCAAAATCGTAAGTGATTTTATAAATTTCACTGTTCGCATTTCCCAATGTTCTGGAGGCTGCACTTGTACAGTTACTGCTTATGACTACTATTTCTTTGTATTTATTTACCGGATATTTTTTTTCTGCATCCGCATACAGTGTAACACATAGTTCATAGATATCAGCCGGAAGTGCGGCGTGTTTGTAGGTAAATACATTGTTTGCACTGTCGATCTCAAGTATACCGTCGAAAAACTCTTGGGTTTTGTCTTCATATCGGTACAATTGTACATCCACTGATTGGATTTGAGCAGGATAATTGAAAACTAGATCTAACGCACCGGTTCCCTCACCTTTTTCAAATTTTTGTGGCTCTAAAACAATCTCCTCTACAGATGAATCTTCGTATTTTGGTAGTGAATAGACACTTGTACAACCATAGTAAGAAGAACCGTCTTTGTCTTTTGCAAATAGACAAATTTCGAACCAGTCAGAAATATCGCAATAAGTCCATTCAATCGCCGTATTTTCCATTTCTTCTACAGTCGAAAATTTCTTTATAAGCGTAAAGGTATTGGTTATAAATTCTTTAGAATATTTAATGAAATCTGAATAAAATTGAGGCTTAATATTACCAGAATCTTCATTAAAATAATAAAGTTCCAAGTCGGTCAATGATTCCAAAGAACCTTCTGTCGGGAGAATAGTTCTGGAAACTGTTTCTTTTTTTAATTTAAATGTGACAAATACTTTGTCTTGTGCTTGCTCATTTTTTTTGTTTTCTTGAGCAAAGTCGTATTCACAGTTTACGTTGCTGCATGAAAAAAAACAGCAAAAAGAAAATATCAATAATAAAAAATAAATTAACTTTTTCATAAATTGCTCCTTTGTGTTTACTCTTCAATCAAGATTTGAAAGTGATATGACAGCGGATATGGACTTGAGTCTTTATTTATTGTTACATAGATATCATTTATTCCGAGATGATAAGGATACACAAGGTAGTCATCGTCCGGAGAATCTTCGTCGTCTCCTAAACGATTAACAGAGTAATACGTAGAAGAAAACTCTCCTCTTATATCGCATAAATCGGGATTTGCAGGTTCATCCGGTGTCAAGAAAGAAAGTGAATATTTATATTCTCGACCGGTAGTTTGATATATCAGCCATTCAAAGACACGGTTATCTCCTTGACCGGCAAGAGGAGTTAAGTCTATCCCATTTACTTCCCAAGACAGCTCATCTTCACGATAATCATATACCCTTGTTGTAGAATCAACTTTTAACCTTATTGCAAGCGTCTTTCCCCAAGAATAATATTTATCTTCTTGAACAAGTTTTATTGGTGACCGATTAATACCGATACTTGGAGTAACAGTATGATATGACCATTGTGCTGTATATGTAGTATCTTCATTGGGAACTATATCCGGCAGCGGCGGTTCCCAGCCTTTAAATATCAAGTTGTCACGGTCCGCCGGATTGTAACGATTCAAATAAACTTCCCATCCTGCATAGAAAGTATCTTCTAATATTTCAGAAACTCCGTCGTTGTAATCAAAGGTAAGTTTTACTTCATTTCTGTCGTAGTACAGATACACAGTGCGATAGTCGTAGTCTATTTCTATCTGTGTAGAATTGTCCGGGTCGGGATGATAAAACTCATATTGTTTCGGGACAATCGTGACAGTCGTACCAGCAGTTGCATAGAATGTTTCCTCTTCTGTTTCGTATGTATCAGATTTGTAATGTATGACCGTATACGAATATGTCGGCGGATTGTATGGTTCGTCACTTCCGCCTCCGCCCGTGTTTCCGCCGGTATCAGATGACGGAGGATTGTAATCGTTGTTTGTGTTGGATGAATTGTTTTCGTTGTCGTTGTTTCCGCTTTGGGTAGTACAACTGAATATCATTACAATCATCAACATTGTTAAAATAAAAAGTCTTCTCATGTATTACTCCTTAAAATTAATTTATTTCTAAACCTTTGGAGGTTTGGGGCTTTATTCGCAAGCAGAGCTTGCACAAGGCTAAAACTTTCTTCAAAGTTTTATAAGGTTAGAGGGTGTTCTCTTTTTTGCGAATGTAAACATCTGTAGAGAA
>JBGUUT010000054.1:0-8812 GCA_045133795.1 Spirochaetota bacterium | reverse complement strand
AAAGTAAAAGTTACTTTTAAACCGCTTCGCCATAAGTTTAATATTCTGTCTAAATCATTTTTATCAAATGTTACAGACCAAGAACGTTCTCGTACAGAAGAAAACTTTATTTCCTCAGTTACTACCGAAGCAGTTTCATTTATTCCGGCTTCACCTCTGATTCTGGTAACGCCTACATTATCCGAACACATACCGGTTATAGTAATGTCTGATTTGTTCACATAAATACCGTTTTCCGGTGACGTAATACTTATTTTAGGAGATTCACTATCTAGTGCCTGCCCAACACCCAAAAACATATTGGCACTTTGGTCACAGCCTAAGAACAGAACAAAAATTAAAAAACACAATAATTTTTTCATAATTTTACTCCTAGCAACAAAATTCTAATAATAAGAAAAAAAGATTCTTTAATTAAAAAAATCGCCATCTATTATCATTAAATAAAATCATTTTCTAATTCAAGAGAGAAAATTATTTTTATCTTCAATTTCTATTTCTGCTCAAAAACCTCTATTACTTTGTAAATACCCTCTTTAATATACTTACACTTTTATCCTATAACAAAAGAACAAGCAGTTTACAGCTAATTAACCGCCCTCCTCCATTCAATTATTTTATTGTTTTTTTAAATTTTTATTACACTATTTCTTCTTTTTTTCTGATTATCAGTCATTTTTCTTATTTTAAGACATGTTTTTATTTATTCAGTTCATTTCTTATCTGATTTGCAGCAATTCGATTGGATTTACTACATGCTGAAGTTTTTTACAAGAAAATACCAAAACAGCATAGAGGTCTGTCCCCGTATATACCCTCGCTATATCCCCCAATAAAAAAACGGGAAGCCAAAAAGACTTCCCGTTTAAAGTGTCATACCTATATTCTACTTTCTTATAGTTAATGCCCACCTCCGTTACCGATATAATATGCTACTCGGTAATATCCGACACTGTAGTAAGCATGAGCTGATTCCCACGCACTGCTTGCCGGATTCGGATGAGCTTCTACACAAGCTCTGTTATTTGCAACTGTATGTACAAGCGGTGCAGACATTGTTTCCCATATGTCACCATCCTTGAATGCAGTGTTCAATCCATCAAAAGAACCTAAACTTGTAAGGTAACCGATATACGGCGTAGTTCCCTTAATAGTCATAGATACATTCATCGGCGAGTTTTTGGCAATTACTTCACTCGGTCCGAATGTATACTTTGTATTTCCGTCGTTAGGGTAATTTGTAGATTTAACATAAACCAGCTCCCCGCGACCGTTTACAAATACAATATGAACATATCCCAATGAGTCTATCTGCAAGTTTATGTAATTACCGTTTGCAGTAGTATAGTTCTTGTCACTCGTATCAGTAATAACTCTTTGTATTGTCCAGTTCTTTGCTGCATCCCCACCTGTTTTTCCATCATTTATAACGTTTCCCTCCTTATCACAATTAAAATAACTCTTAGGCATTTCATCATTTGCACGAGCCAGTCTTATTATTTTGTTTGCAGAATCAAAGTAAGCTATTACCGGATATTCAGTTTCGTTTGTCACATCAATACCTACATACTCACCTGTCGCAGAACATCTGGATAAACTATTTGAATTAGGTGAATAGTTTATTCCTAAACATATATTAGTAGAACCGTCAGTTATTTTTTTATACGTCGTTTCAGTATCATCCTTTCTTTTGAATTCTTCTCCATTAAAACCTTTAGTATCATCATTATCATATCCACCGTCAATATTTACCCACGTCGCTTCAAAAGTTTCAGCATTTAATCTTTTGCCAAGATATTTTGACGCACGCTGAATATTTGAATAATGAATCGACATCGTATCAATATCATAATATGCAACATGAATCATTCTGTTTTCATCCCATTCACTTCCATTTTTTATCGGAGCACCTCGAGCAATTCTAAAGTTCTTAAACTGTTGGAATAATTTGTCGTGATACAACAATTCAAAACGAGTATAATTTTCTTTATCATCTTCATTTGACCAACCTACCTCTGGATCATGTAAATATAATCCACCGGCATCCCATTTGTAAGCTGTCCATCTCTCATATTCTCCACCGGATTGATTATTTGCCATAAATGCCACATTTACTTTTACTGTCTCATTGTTTTCGCTACCTGTTACTAAAATATTTGTTTCTTCCGGAGCATCATTCGCATAAAATATTTTAGTGGAATCACCATTGACGGTTGTATAGTAAACAGCATGCATACCGTAGTTTGTATATGAAGCATACAAAATACCGTCTTCACTCATAGACATCGCCGGATATACAATATTTTTTGCAAGTACAACATCTTTCATATTATCCTCTGATGCTGTTTGGTCATTTCCGAATCTGTCCGTATCTTGCCAAATTCTTACGTATCGGTCATCAGTCCAATATTTAGACTCTGCACTTGCCTCAGAGTTGTATGAAGCGTCTCGTTTATTCATATTGTTCAATGCCGGGATTCCGCCTACTGTCAAATGTAAATATCCGTCTTTTGCAGTGCCCGGAACAGTAAACAAAATTTCACCATTGGAAAATTTTACATCACTCATAGCTGCCGGATTACTTCCATTTTTATCAGTTGCAATACTTAATGTAGGATTACTTCCGCTGATATTAAAACCTTTTATTACATTACCTGTTTCCCCTCGCAAAAGTGGATAAGCACCGCTTCCGGCACGTACAGTACTATACATAGTATTTCGTTTTACATTAGTTATATACGGCACTACGTCCATTCTGCGAGTTTGGATACATGATTTAGGAGCATATACTACCTTATTACCGCTTACGCTTATGCTTGCTGTACCTCTGTCTTCGGCTCTTACTTGTACATTTACATCTGTCGCTGCTACAGTTGAAAGCTTTTCCGTATCCCAATGGAATTTCCACTTGATAGTATTACCGTCTATAGTAAATTGTTCATCAAAGATTTCACACGCCCAGCCATCATTGTCCATATTACCAGAGGCAATCCAATTACCGTTTTCATCACGTTCTGCTATTTTAAATTCGCTACCGCCTTTAAAGTTGTTTGTATTTTCAGAATCCTTAATTGTCACATACAAAGCTTTTAGCAATACATTATCACTTGCTGTTCCCTTGATTGTGATTTTCCCGGAAACTTTAGGGTCTGTGTCGTAAATACCACTGCTGTTACTTTCTTTAAATATATCTGTCGGCAAATCTTTGGCCAGTTCTATATGACCGTTTGCACGACTGTTATCATAAAGAGAATTTTCACTTTCACTATTCCAGTAGAAGTCATCGATTTTTACCAAAGGAGGTGTTGTATCCAGTAAAGCAGTTTTCACCTTTATAGCTATTTTAGCTTCCTGACCGCCGTTTTCCGTACCGTCTACGATTTTTATATTCAAAGTCGTATTGTTAAAATCTTCTTTTATTTCATTATTTTTGAAATAACTTACAAAATCATAAGTTGTTATAGTAACTGATTGTTCTCGGATAGTGTCATTAAAAGATGAACTATTTGCTAAGGTTATTGGCTCAGACCAATTGTTACCGCTTCCTATTTGCCATTGCCATTGTAATTTTGTATTACCGCCGACAACTTTTACATTCAATGACGTTTCACCTTTGACTGTCATCAATGGAAACGCACTGTCAAAATTTTCTATAGGAAGTTTTAAGTTTGTTATAGGTGTAGTATCCAATTTACCGTTGGTAGTTACACCAAGTTCACACCCCTCAGCTCCGAAAACATAACTGTTAGCATAAATTTTTATATATTCGTTATCCCCTACCACTTCATTACCGTTATCATCAGTTCCGAATGACACTCCGGCGATACGAGGAGCATTGTTACTTACTCTTCCATAGCAATTTAACGGCGTAACATTTCCGGCTTTATCAAACGCCAAGAAATGAATATCCACATCACCGTCAAATATATTTGCCGTGTTAATTGATACTGACCAATTATAAGTAGTTCCGACTTTGCTTACACCTTCTACCATTTCGTCATCATCGTCAAAATTGATAGAATTACTGCCGCCGTAATAAGTTGTAACTCCGTTTTCTTGAATTGTATTATCTATTACTTGTGCAATAGCAAAATAAACTTTAGCTGCTCCAGTGTCCGGAGTTCCCGCAACTACTATTTGCTGTCCGGAAATACCATTTATTCTGTAAATTGCACCGCTGACTTTTACCAAGCCGCCTTTTCGCACATTGTTCGGCACTGATGAACCGAGTGTTATTTTATCATCTTTGATAGTTGATACTTCCGCTTCACGCCAATACATTCCGTCAGCTTTTGTCAACCCGGAATTATAACGATTGTCAGTTCCGGTACCTTTTTTGAGCATTGGGTCTATAACATAAGTTGTACTGCCGACAGTTCTGGTAAAATACATTGCAATTCTTTCAAAACCGCTCTGATTATATCCGTCTGCACTGTCTTCATTGAATGTTCCCTTTATAGTGTAAACACCGCTCGAATAATTTTCAATTTTAGTTTTGTTTCCTGAATCTTTAGACAGCTCTTTTACATCAAATTCCGGAGCTGTATTGTCATAATTGATAACGAAACTCTGTGAACTTTGGTATTTTTGCTCTGATGTATCTTCTGCCTCTAATGTAAACTCATTTTTTCCGAACCCATTTGTTGTCAGCGGTACCTCTACTTTATATTTTAGATTACCGTCTAACTGATTCTTACCGGTTACCGGATATAACGAAATATTGTCGGTTATAATAGAGTTCTCATTTACACCGTTATCATCTTCTATTACACATTCCAACTTCCAACCGCTGCCGGAAATCCATACATCATCTTCATATTTCAAAGTTTTTACAATATTTCCGCTTTGATATTGAACAAGTTTTAAATCTGAAAATTGCGGTACTTTTTTGTCTATTTTAAATACTACAACTTCGCTTTCCGTCCATTTTCCGCTTTCACTTACGGCAATAGCTTTTACGGCAATAGTGCCTTCCATTGTTTTATTTTCATTAATGTTCAATCGCCAGTTCGTTTTACTTGATGATGTTACAGGTATCCCTTTGATAGAATCAACAATATTAGTAACTTTATCTTCTAAAGTTTCATTTTTTGCATTTGTACCTAACTTGTCTACCCAATCTGAAGCAAAAGTGTTTCCGTTATAACTTGTATCTATCTGAATATAAACATCTTTTACGCTGTTTGTTGCGATTTCAGTAGAACCGGAAATTGTTATTCTTCCGCCGAGAACATTCGGGTCTTCTCCGGCTGTAGGATTTACCGGATAATCAATCTTAACTTTAGGTTTATCGCCGTTTGGTAAAACAACTAATCTTACTTTTTTAGGGTCGCTTACATTACCGTATTTATCTGTAGCTTTTACCCAAACATACAAATCATAAGTATCCAAAGGAAATTCTTTTATACTTGCTGCTATTCCGTAAAGTGTTTTGATTTTATTATTCAAAATATCATTACCATCAAAAACGATTTCCCAATTTGAAGAATTTCCGATTTCAATATAGTCTTCGGGACTAGGTTTTACCACAGAGCCATCTTTAACTCCTGTCAAAGCATATTCGACTGTGCTGTCACTTTCACCTACAATTCCTTTTATCGTGTTAGATTCTGTTCCGTAAACATTATTACCGTCACTGTGACTTGTTATACTCACTGTCGGTGCTATATTATCAACATTCACGGAAAAAGACTTTTGTGATGTAAGACCGGAATTATCTATCAACTTCACATTGAAAGTTATAGATGTCGATTTTACCTTAGATACGTCTATTTTATATCTGTAAAAAGATGTATCTTCAATGGTTTTTGGTTCATCTTCTGTTATTGTTACATCGCTGTCTTTTGTGGTTAACTCACACTTGGCAATTCCGTTTGCATCCTTACCGCCAATCAAAAACCACATCGCTTTTTCTGTTCCGCCGAATGTCTTTCCGGTAAATGAACTTGTCCATGCTGATGGTACATTTTTGCTTGTCGGAATTTCCGGTTTTTCATTTGGGTTTTCATTAAAATATATTTCTGTTATTTCCGGATCTTTGGTATCGACAGTTATAGTGAATATACTTTCTGATTTTTCTGTACCGGTAGAATCTATTATTTTAGGTACCGTCAATTCGCTTATTTTAGGTACCGTCAATCCGCTTGTATCAGCAGAAGTAAATACAGTTCCTTTAGAATCTTCAATTTGAAATTTAAGAGTCTTCTCTCCGTCTCCGTTAAAAGTATATGCCCAAGAACCGTTACTGTAACAATTACTACTCCAGTTACTTCCGTTATCTTCTAAAATTTTAATACTTCTTACTTCGCCGTCATCATCTGAAATCGTACCGTAAATAAAACCTGATTTGTGCAAATATTTTCCGCTGTCAGATGATAAATTAAGATTTTGCAATCTTACATTCGGGCGGTCGCCGTCTTGGTCTATAATTATAGGTCGTTGTAAAACGCTGAAATTCCCCAATTTGTCGCTTGCAGCAATCGTCAAATCATAATTAGTATCAGTAGAAGTATCATTAATTTTCCATGAATCAAACTTTCCGTCCCAAGAAATTCCCTTTAAAGTCAACTTACACCAATTGTCTAATGTCGGATTCTCGACAAGATTATTCGTAATCTCAGCAAGATTTATCTCCTCTGGCAGCGGCGGGTTTTTCTGATAGCTTACATAAACTTCATCTACACCGGCTCCGCGGTCATTGGCACTACCCTGAATATCAAATACTTTATTTACGGAAGCATCCGCTACAGGAGAAGTGATTTTCAATGTCGGAGCTTCATTATCAATAGCAATTTTTTCTTTAACAATTGCAGATGAAAGATTTTCTATATTAGTACATTTTACTTCAACAGTAATTGTATCCGTTGCTCCGGAAGCAAATAATGTGGAATCCAACGAAAGCGTAACTGTTTTTGGTGACTCATGATTTGTAAACGTAAATTTATGCCATTTTCCAAAATCATCATCTGCCGGAGTACCAAAATCAAAATTATTTGTCGAAACATTATGCTCAACCGGAGGAGTATCAGGAGTATCATCCACTTTTGAAACTGTTTTTGACGTAATACGGAACATTACATCTTTTAATTTTTTTTCACCGCCGTTTGCAACGGCTACAATATTTATATTGCCGCTGTAATATCCGTTTTCTTCATCTTTTGCACCACCTATTCCTGTGGTTACCTCAATTGAGTTTATAGATGGTTTATCTGAAGATGAGACAACAATTATTCGTTCGTATATCTTGCTATATTTTCCATATTTATCTTTTGCCTGCACATACAGATAGTAAGTTCCTGTACTTTGAAACAGAAGTTGCCAATCTTGTCTGGTAAAACTTTTTATATTTTCAAATGTTTGTACTAACGTATTGTGAGAATTTTTGAATTCCCCTTCTTTATTATCTAATTTATTTGTAGTACAAATATATCTTACGCCCATTTCTGCTACAGCATCATCATCTACTACTGCCCCTTTTAATGTCGTTCCCGGGAAAACCTGAGCTTGTCCGTTAGAATCAAAATCCATATTAAATATAATTCTAGGTATATCTGCGTCTTGTAAGACTTTGAAATAATAATCTTCTAATTCACTATCTTCTTCTTCTCCCCAGACTGTACAGTTACCGGCAGCATCAAAAGCAGTAGTTTTTAATAGATAATTGCCGTCATCAAACTGTTTTGTATCAATTTCTAATGTAAAGTTTCCCGGTATTCCGGAAGAAGCAGTGATAATCTTTTTATCTTTATTACCGGATACAGATTCTTCGGATACGGACAATTTTCCGTCTTCACCGTATGTCAATGTTACGGAATGAATCTTTGATGTTCCTTCAGCATTATAAAAGTCTAAAACAGATTCATTGATTCTATAATTATCAGAAATTGTACCTTTTAAAATCATTTCTTGATTTTGATAATAAGATATATCATTTTCATCTATATCTTCTGCTTTATCAGCCAATTTAGTTATAAAATCTTTATCTCTCAATATCGGGCTGGTAATAGATAATCCGTTCGGTGCTTCATTGTCTACTATAAAATATAGTGTTCCTTGACTGTCATTATTTGTCTCATCGATAGCCTTAATCTGTAAAGTAACATCTCCGGAATAATTTGCTCCCAAATCTGAAATCAATGTTTCAACTTTTAAAGGAATCGAATAATAACCGTTTGAATACCTCAAAGTTTTATCCCAAAGTATTTCTGTTTTTCCGATTGAATAAACTACTTGAGATATTTTTCTATAAGTACCGTCCCCGAAGTGGTGAGGTGTTATACGGATATCAAAAGTTTTATCTTTTGTTGCATAATTACCACTGTTTTGTTTTTCTCCGTTTTCGTCATAAAAATCTATTTGTGCTTTAGTTTTATCACCTTTTAGGTAAATTATATGATTGGCTTCATTACCGGCTGCGTCTATTGCCGTAACGGTAAACTCGCTGTCTATATAACCGCCGAAATCGTTAGGATACACATTGTCAGATTTAAAAGTACTTTCATATTTTCCGTCAGCTATTTTCACAGGAGTACTTACCGTACATTCCCAACCTTTTGAATTATTTTCATTCTTAATTATAACTTTCACAACGCCTACATTATCAGACACAGTTCCTTCAAATACATTATTTGCTTTTACATTTGAATTATTGGCAGGAGTGATTTCACCGACAAATACAGGACGTTCACTGTCACCGTAAATCGTCACGGCATCTTCTCCGTAATTGTCGTCGTTATCTTCAACCTTGAGTGTCATTTGCAAAACTTTAAATGCCGAATAGTCACTTGTTTTAAAATTCCATGTGAAAAAGTGT
>JBGUUT010000053.1:0-3113 GCA_045133795.1 Spirochaetota bacterium | reverse complement strand
TCAAAGACAATTATATCTCCCTCTCGGAACTGCTTACGGTAATGATTCCATTTCGGACGGTCAAGGCTTCTTCCTGTGTATTCCTCGGTAATGATGATTGCTGTGGGATAGTTCCTTAAAATGTTCTCGACCTGTCTTTCAACCTTTTGTCTTGCCGTACTGACACGTGCATAACCGTATATCGCCATAGCTCCACCTCGTTTTCATTTATCTCAATTCTAATCTTCGTTGGAATTGGTATCTAAATTATAACGGCTTTTGAAGAGATAAGGAACTACTTTTGCGACATATTTGGGAAAGGTTTTATTTGGGAGAAAAATATTTTTAAATTTTCTCGGAATGATGGATTTTCAATTTTTATGTTGTATGAGATATATGAGAGACACCGCAAATATAATTAAAACTCGATACAAAAATTTAAATAAATGGAATTATATGTAAATAATTTACTTTTTTCTTTGCTTTTAAGTCTAAAATTAACACTTTAAACACCTCAAAAGTGCCTCTAACATAGTTTTAGTGATTTTTAGTTAATCATTTTTCTGAAATGGTGTACAATGCGCGTGGTGAAAAAACTATCACAAAAAAGACCATATACCACCTGAAAAAACTGCTTGTAAGACCGAATTCAAAAAATGATGAAAATTAGTTAATCATTTTTTTGAAATGGTGTACAATGCGTGTGGTAAAAAATTTTATTGTAAAGGAGATAAGAAAAATGCTCTAAAACTTGCCTTTAAGCCTAAAATCAAAAACGATGAAAATTATTTAACTATTTTTGAAAAGTGTGTTATTCTATGCTCACCCCAAAATTATTTAAAAGGAGATTTTAAAAATGCCTAAAAAATCTACTCGTTCTCATATTGAAGAAAGGAGAACACATCTGTACCTTATCGGAACCGAAAGCGGTCATTTTGATGATTTTGATAAAGCTGTAAAAGTTGCCGATGCTTTGAAAAATTTTCTTGTAAGAGAATCCAAGGAAAAAGATTACCATTGTATCGGAGTAATTGGAGTAAGCCGATATTGTAGTAAAGTGGGAGAGGTCAAAGCCAACAAATTTGGAAAGCGTGAATTTGAACCTCTTATTCCTGAATTTGTTCCTCTCGAACGATGTAAAAGACCACCGCACATTCATATTTTGTTGGTGGCAAATCCTGCCTCGACAATGAAAAATCTTATTTACGAGTATTTTAAAAAGAATCATAGCCAATTGGGAAAAAAGGTAACTTGGGAGAAAAAAGTAGATACCAAATTCCAATACGCTGTAAATTACGTGTTAGACCAATCTGAAAAATTGAGAACCATTAATTTGTTTTCGGAAGAATTGAATCCGATGTGTTCTGAGTTTATTAACCTTGTAGAAGCTCGAAACGCTGAACTTGGAAACAAAAAGAATCTTTTCCCGAAAGGGAGATGATAAATACCATTGAAAGGATAGTAATATGAAACATTGTTTTCGTAGTCCGATACGGAGAATACCGCCTTAGTTAAAAAAGCATTGATAATTAAAATCATTAAAAGTAATATTAGGATAATAATTTATGTTGAAGAAATTTAAAAATAAAATTAAGGAGAACTTAAATGATAAGAGATTGTTACCCAACCGAAATAATTGAAGGAAATGAATACCTGATTGCCTTAGAAACAGAAACCAATGCTTTTGATACTTATTATGAAGCACTGAAATTCTCAAAATCGCTTGCTGGCTATATTAAACGAACAGCCACAAAACACAATTATAGTTGTGTTGGTATGATTAGTACCAAACATCATCCGATTGAGTTCGGAAGCAAGGTTCAAGATAAAAATGGAAATGTTGATTTTCCGAGTAATCTTCCCGACTTTAAACAGC
Organism: Spirochaetota bacterium; assembly: GCA_045133795.1. Lineage (GTDB taxonomy): Bacteria > Spirochaetota > GWE2-31-10 > GWE2-31-10 > GWE2-31-10 > RGIG8597. The sequence continues at coordinate 1,258 of JBGUUT010000053.1, read as the reverse complement.
CTAGAGAACACCGTGTATACGTCTTGTTGATTGCTCATCCCAATTCCGATTTGAAAGAAATCATTTGTGAATATTGTCGTAAAAAGGGAAAAACAATGCATGACATTCCAGATTATAAGAGCCATTACTATCACACAAACATTACAGCAGTATATAATAATTCCATGAAAATCCAAACAATTAATATGTTTTCTAATGAATTGAATCCGTGGGCATATCATTTTATTCGTATCGCCACACAAGAATATTATATGGCAGGAAATGCAAACCGTCTTTTCAAGGATTATGATTGTGATTATATATCAAAAATGTTTGCAGCGTACAAAGATAAAAAACTGATTTTCAAAGGTTTTGTTGAGGTTGACAAAGACCCTAGCGAATGGGAAAATCAAGCTCGCATTGAAACTTGCAATTATAGAAAAGTTCTTTTGTGGGAGGATGAGGAGATAGTATAATTAATTCAATAAGAATGAATAGCAGATACAGGGCAATCAGTTAAGGTTGCCCTGTACTTGTTTTTTATGAAAAGTGAAAGAAAATAATTAAATTTGAAAGAATTATTGTATATCCATATATACAGGAACAGAATAGCGTTTTCTGTGATAAATTAATTAAAAATAAGGAGTATCGAAATGAATGATACACAAGTAATTTATACGTTATCGGTTGGCTTGAAGAAAGCAGATGTTACCGTCACGGATGAAGCAGTTAGAGAAGCGGAAGAGCTGATAAGAATGATTGAGAGCGCCTGTGAAGCGAATGCGACAGTTGGAATTGTGGGGATAAGCAAGATTCCTGATGTGTCGCTTGAAGATGAGACCGCAGTTTACATTGACTTTGAAGCTGATGATGAGCTTGATACTGACTTTGCGGATTTGTTTGGTGGAGAGGGGTGTTTAGAAAAATATAGCGAAAAAGTGTGAAAAAGTGTAGATAACATAAGGTTTTTTGGGGTTTTGGAAGGTAGTATGTAATATATAATAATTAATAATATAAATATATAAATATTAAACTATGACCTAAGCACTTACAGCTTAACTTTATAAAAGCGTTACAGCTTATTCTGATAGTAGCTTTTACTGATAATAACATCTACTTAACAGCAAAAGAATTGAATTAATATTAAAAACAATAAATTATTTTGAAAAATATAAAAAAGTGATTAAAAACTGAAATAAAATATTGTATATATAAGTGTAAGAGAAAATAATTAATATAGCTTCTGAGAAGCTCGCGAGCTGATTCTGCTTTTATACTG
>JBGUUT010000052.1:0-6271 GCA_045133795.1 Spirochaetota bacterium | reverse complement strand
CCAGATCAATGCGGCAGTCTTGCTACCGACAAAAATAATATAAAAGGAAAATTAAAGAAGTTTAGATTTTCATTGATTTTATCTAATATTTAACAGAAAACTTTTTATTTTATTATCCTAAACTTTCTTTACTTTATTAAGTTTTCACTTTTCTTCTAACATTAATAATGATTTTGGTATGTCGTAATTATTTTTTTGAACTTCTTCTCTAAATTTTTCAATTCCATATATTTTTATTATTTCTGATATGTGTGTATTTGAAACTTTCGCATCTGTGGAGAGTTTTCCCTCTGCTTTTAGACTTTCTAACATTTTTTTGTGCATAATATAACAAGCGGCAACTACAGACATATTTTTTCTCCTGATAATTATATAAAAGAAAAAAGCCGAAAAGTTCAATTTTTCAGCTTTATTAAGTTTGCATTTGTTTACCGAAAAGCAAAACCTTTTTGTAACGTGTTATGAATTTCTCAAAATCTTACATCAAAATCTGCACTAAGATTTCCTTTTCGAGCCCTGTATAACAGATTTTCACAATATTTCCGCATCCAACACAGGAAAACTGAATCGCACCTTTCCCGCCATCAAAATCAAGCACATTCCTACTGAAAGAAAAATGATTTCCACACTCAGGACAACAAACCGTAATAAGATTTTTGTTATCTGTCATTTTAGTTTCTCCTTGTTCACAATAACAATATAAAAGGCAAATTCAGAAAGTTTTTTTTAATGTGTTTATTCAAAAAAAATGGCAACACCGCACCTTGGGGTGTTGCCGAGTCTGAAATTTTAGTTTCAAATCTTAATCAAAGTAATCTTCATCAAAACAGAATGGTTTCATTCCGTCTTCATCTGGAACCGGGTCTTCAGCCATACAAGAAATGATACCAGAAAGTTCCATCTCTAAATCTTCTGTATCGTAAAAATTTATTTCTTCGGAAGAAATTTGTTTACCACGAACACGATAAGGGCGAATATATTCTTCACATAGACGATTAAAATCTTCGCCTTCATCATCATCGTATTTTTTCATAACTGCATAAAAACCTTCTGTTGAGCCGTCAGGTCTAAGCATCCAATAATCCCCCTGACAAGGTCTAAAAGCCAAAACTACATAATCTGAATATTTTCCATTTTCAGCTACAGCTCCCTCTTTTGCCCAAAATGTTATTTGGTATTCGTCGTCATCCACATACAAAGTGATTTCATCATTTGTCATATTATTTTCTCCTTTGTTTTTGACATATGTTTGTTCAAAATTAACATATTATATCTCATTTTTAGTCGTAATCAGTAAAAACTCATTATTTATGAGTTTTCTTTATATTTTTTGAACACTCATAATATAAAAGAAAAATCAGGGGCGTTTAAAAAAATCTTGTTTTTTAAAATTGTTTAAACCGCATGGCACAATAATGTATAAATGGCTTATTGCAGAAAAGTATGAAAGAAACTTTGTTAAGAAATGAACTTTTCTGTTTTTTCTATTATATTATTAATATTATTTTTTTAGGCGGCGGTTATCGATAAGATAACTGTTTGGTTTGGGGTTAGATTTCCTCCCACGAGTTGAGAAAATCATTAGGGCAGATTTATTCTGCCTTTTTTTAAATAAGAAATTACTATATAATCCGACACATGAGAGTTTTTATAGTTTATTGTCATCCGTCAGAAGATTCTTTTACTCGTCATGTTCGAGATGTTTTTATCAAAGGGATTTTGGATTCCGGGAATGAATATGTTTTGTCTGATTTGTACAAAATGGATTTTCAAACAGATATGACGGAAGCCGAATATCTTCGTGACGCTTATTATAATGAAGAACCGCCGCTTGCAGATGATGTTATTGCTGAACAGGAAAAAATCAATTCAAGTGATGGGATTGTTTTTATTTATCCGATTTTTTGGACAGAAGCACCGGCAAAACTTGTGGGATGGTTTGACAGAGTTTGGACTTTTGGTTTTGCTTACGGAAATAAGCGAATGAAGTTTTTAGACAAAGCTTTGATTTTAGCGACAGCCGGCAGTTCCCAAGAACACTTGGAAAGTTTCGGGCTTTTAGACAGCATGAAAAATGTGATGTTGAAAGACCGCCTTTTTGAAAAAGTAAAACAAAGCGACTTTATAGTTTTTGACGAAATGTCTCGTGAAAAAGAAACAAGAAATACAAAGTGGGAGAAAAACTTGGAAACAACATATAAACTTGGAAAAGAGTTTTTCACTCCGAGTGTTTCTTAAACAGTTTCAACGGTAAAAGAACACTGCGATTCTAAAAATTTTATCACACCGCAGTTTGTGTTGGTGTCGATAGTTTTTGCAGCAATTTTTTTTATTTCCGGATGAGCATTTTCTACGGCATAAAACTCATCGCAAGCTTTTTGCAAAGGCAAATCGTTCATATTGTCGCCGAATCCGACAAGTTTGTCGGCTTGCAACATCGAGCGAAGTTTATTTGCGGCGTGAAATTTTGAAGCATTGCAACTTGCAATTTCCAAAAAGCAATAGCCGGCGTTATAAATATCTTCATAAAAAAACAGATTTAATTCCGGGCAATTTCTCAGCTCGTCATAAACAGGAAGTAATTTTTGATAAGTATTGCAAATGCAAAAGTAAATCGGTTTTTCTTCCCGGGGAATATCGAAAAACGACGAGATTTGAACAAAGTCTTTTCGTTGCCGGCGAGCTTCATAAAAAGTTTTCATCGGTGGAACTGCAAAGTTTTCAAACCAAGCCGTCATTTTATGATTCCATGTATAAACAAAACCGGTGATGTAGTATTTTTTCAAACAGTTAAAAATGTGCAGCTTTGCATTTTCCGAAATTATCTCCAAATCAAGCGGACAATTTTTTTCCGTGTCGTAAATCATTACGCCGTTCATCAAGATTACCGGACAATTCATTTTTATTCCGTCGAGCAAGGGAATTACCGTTGCAAAAGTTCGTGCAGTAGCGACAGTAAAAAGCAAACCGTTTTTTATCAGATTGTTTATTCGGCGTTTGTTTTCGTCTGAGAGCTTTCCGTCATTATCCAGAAGCGTACCGTCTAAATCAGAAATATACAGATTTTTCATGTTTTATTCCTTGCAGTTTTGTTTGAAAAAAGTTTATTAAAGCCGTAGTCGATAATACAAAAAAATATTTTGGAGTACTGTATATTATGAAAAAAATTCTTTTGGTTGATGCGTTCGGTTTGATTTTTCGTTCTTACTACGCTTTTTTTACTCGGCCTTTGACAAATAAATCAGGTGAAAATATTTCAGCTGTTCACGGTTTTTTCAATGCGTTGTTTTCACTGTTAAAAAAAGAAAAGCCCGATTTTGTTTTGATTGCGTTGGAAGGAAAGGGAAAGTGTTTTCGTTACGAAATGTATCCCGAATATAAGGCAAACCGACAGGCGACTCCCGAAGATTTGAAAGAGCAGATTGTTAAAATTGCAGATTTGATAAATAAAATGGAGATTCCTTGTTTTTCTCAAGAGGGCTTTGAAGCTGATGATGTAATAGGAACACTGGCGGAAACCTACGGAAATAGTGATGATTACGAAGTGTGGATTTTTTCATCGGATAAAGACTTGCGGCAGTTGGTAAAAAATAACGTTAAACTTTGCCGTCCCGACCCTAAAACCGGTGAATATATTTTGTACGGACGAGACGAGATTTTTGCGGAAATGGGAATTTATCCGGAACAAGTAGCGGATTACTTGGCGATTACCGGCGATAAGTCGGACAATATTCCCGGAGTAAAAGGGCTGGGCGAAAAAGGTGCAGTTGCGTTGTTGGGAAAATGGCAGTCGTTGGAAAATATCTACGAGCATTTGACAGAAATCACGCCGCCGGGAACACAAAAGAAATTGACCGAGGACAAAGAAAACGCTCTTTTGAGCCGAAAACTGACGACTATTTGTACGGATGTACCTTTAAATTTGGATGAAAGTTCTTTGTCTTCTCGTCCTATAAATTTGGCTGCGGTAATTGATGATTTGGAAAAGGACAGTTTGAAGACTATCATTTCGCAAATCAAAACATACAATAAAGAGCGTTTTCAAATTACTTTTACACCGGAGAATTTTAAGGAAATCGAAACGCCGGAACCGGAAACAGAAAAAACAGAACTTAACACAAAAGATTTTCGACTTGCGGCTACACATTCCGTGCTTGGCGAGCTTGTGGGTAAAATCAGAGACGTGAAAAAGTTTGCGTATGATTTGGAAACGTCCGGACTGGATTCTTTTTCCGGCGAGCTTATTTCAATGAGCATTGCAATTCCTACTGTCGATAACGAACCGGAAACTTTTGTTATTCCGTTTAATTTGTCGTTGTCGCAATGTGCCGAAGCCGGTATTTCTCAATTGTTATCTTGCAGTGAAATAATGGAAGTTCTTTCGCCGGTATTTCTTGATAAATCGATTTTGAAAATAGGTCACAATATAAAGTTTGACAATAAATTTTTATATCGATTCGGAATTAATGAAGTAACGCCGCTTTTTGATACGATGTTGGCGGAATATTGCATTGACGGAGCTTCACCTAAATTGGCATTGAAAGATATGGCGAGTCAATATTTTAATATGCAAGTAATTCATTATGAAGATGTTGTCGCTCAACCGAAAAAAGAGACTTTGCATGATGTTTCTTTTGACAAACTTTTTGTTTATTCCGGTCAAGATGCGTATTTGACATTAAAATTGTATCAGGTACTTGAAGATAAGGTTTTTCAGGATTCACAAAGAATTCATCTTTTCCATGATATAGAAATGCCGCTTGTTCAGGTTCTTGCGGATATGGAAACAACGGGGATTCGTGTTAATGCGGATTATTTGCATGAATTGGCAAAGAGGTTGGATGAAGAAATAGCGATTTTGCGAGAAAAAATGTTTGATATTGCCGGTTATGAGTTTAATCCTAACTCTACGGTACAATTACGTAAGCTTTTGTTTGAAGATTTGGGATTGGAGCCGGACAGAAAGACAAAATCCGGAGCTTCTACCGATGTGGAAGTTTTGAAAAAGTTAAGCTTTTTTCATCCGTTACCGGGGATTTTATTGGATTACAGAACGGTAAGCAAAATAAAATCTACATATACGGAAAATCTTATAGAAATGATAAATCCGCAAACCGGACGACTTCATACGACTTATTCTCAAACCGGTACTCAAACCGGGCGACTTTCCAGTAAAGACCCGAATTTGCAAAATATTCCGATTCGTAGTTCCGTCGGTCGTGAGATTCGTCGAGCATTTATACCGCAAGACGGTTGGAAACTCATGAGTGCCGATTATTCACAAATCGAGATTTTTTTACTGGCAGAATTTTCTGAAGATAAAATTTTGCAAAATGCCATTATGAACGGCGAAGATATTCATGCCGGAACTGCGGCGATTTTGTTTGACAAAAAGCCGGCTGATATTTCTAAAGAAGAAAGAATGATTGCTAAAACCGTAAACTTCGGGATTTTGTACGGACAGTCGGCGTTCGGTCTGGCAAATGAATTGCAAATCTCCAGAACTCAGGCGGCAACTTTTATTGAAAAATATTTTGAGAATTACAGCGGTGTAAAATGCTACATAGAGAAACTCAAAGACTTGTGTCGCCGGAACGGCTATTCTTCCACACATTGGGGACGACATAGAACCATAAAGGAAATAAACGAGAAAAATAAAAACATTCGTGAAAACGGAGAGCGAATGGCGGTAAATTCCGTGATACAGGGGACCGCCGCCGACTTGATAAAACAGGCGATGATTCGAGCCGTTGCCGAAATCAAAAAGCGAGGTTTACAAGCTAGGTTGTTGTTGCAGGTTCATGACGAATTGATTTTTGAAGTACCGCCGCAGGAACTTGAAGAAATGAAAATTATTATTCGTAATGCAATGGAAGCCGGCTATGGTTTTAAATTAGCGCTGAAAGCCAGCATTGAAACCGGCGACACTTGGGGCGAAATGCACTAGATAAAAGAGCGGATTTTTCCGCTCTTTTCTACTTATAGCTTTTCTATTTCTTCTATCGACAAACCGGTACCGTCTGCTACTTGTTCAACAGAAAGCCCCATTGATAAAAACTTCTTTGCAGTTTCAACGGCTTTTTGATATGCACCTTGCGTGATACCCAATGAAATGCCCTCATTGCGACCTTCCTCACGTCCGATAGTTATGCCACGTTCTTCACCAATTGCAATCCCCTCGTTACGACCTTGCAATATTCCATCATTAAATGCTTCTTTTCGTTGAACCGCAATGTCTGTGTCATAATCATATTCTGCCAATAACATATTT
>JBGUUT010000051.1:0-2893 GCA_045133795.1 Spirochaetota bacterium | reverse complement strand
CAAGCTTTTTATTTAATAACAAATTTAGTCATCCATTTTTTGACCAATAATTTTACCGGTCGGATTAACAACAAGTTCCATCATATTATTAAGTTTGATTTCAAAATTGCCACGTTCTTTTTCTACTTTCATAATAGTCGCTTGCGGATAAGCTTTTGTAACAGATGCTACAACCGGTTCCGGTAAGATAGATGTAGGAACAGGAGCTTGCATTGATTCTACACTTTCCCACTCGCCGTTTCTTGCGAAATCAATATTTATTCCATTAGAAAGTTGCACATCGTAACTATCAAAATCTTTTTCCACATAAGTAGCCGTAGCATCTCCAAAATTAGATGTGATAAAAGACTTTGAAGATTGCGGCAAAGTATCCGCTGATACAACTTTGTCATCTGCCATTGCTGAAGTAGCCATTAAAACCATTATCATTACAGCTAAAATATTCTTTTTCATTTCTGCCTCCGATGAAAATTATATAGTTATAACAGCTATATAAAACGTAAAACCTAACGCTTTGTTTCATTTTTCTTTAAGAATTTGTCGCTTTTAATTCTAAAATCCATTCTAAAAAAACATCATCAATTGATAGCATAATAATTTTACGAAATGAAGTTTTTAAAAAAAGGTACGACAAAAAAACGTAGCAGAGAAAATAAATAAGGAAGACATTAAACCTTCCTTATTTATTATTTTGTAGTTGTTTTTTCAGTTGTCACGTCCTCTGCAGTCACATCTGTTGTTACAGTCTTACAATCAGTAGTTGTTGCAAAAACCATTGCACTTGCTCCTACTAATACTAATAAAGTAGCAATTATTTTTTTCATAACAAGACTTCCTTTCGTAGATTAACGTCATTGCAGACAAATATTTTATAGTCTATGAGTACAAGAGAGATTTTTAGAAATAATTTGAAGTTTTACAGAAAGCAAGCGGGATTAACTCAAGAAGAATTGTCCGAAAAAATCGGTTATGGTTATACTTATATTACTGAAATTGAAAGTCGTCACAAATTTCCGAAGCCGGAAACTATCGATTTGATTGCCGAAACACTAAAAATTGAACCGGGAAAACTCTTCGAACAGATACGTACTGAAAATAATATTTTTATATCAAATAAAGCTGAACTGATTACTGATTTATCAAATGAAATCTACAAAAAACTCTCTCAAGATTTACATACACGAATTACCGAAGAAGTATCTAAAGCCTTCTCTTAAGGCTGAAATCTAACAAACAATGCAGACATAAACGCCGTAGCAAAAAGAGAAAGTAATAATTATTTAATTTGAGAATTGACAATCCAAAACAAAGTGTATATAACGTATATATCCAATATACACATTACTAAAAAAAGGGCGGGTATATGCAAATTTTAGAAATCAACAATTTATATAAGAAATATCAATCTTTTTCATTAGATAATGTAAGTTTTACTTTGGAAGAAGGCTATATAATGGGGTTTATCGGAAGAAACGGAGCCGGAAAAACTACAACGCTAAAATCTATGTTGAATTTTGTTCATGCTGATAGTGGGTCAGTGTCTATTTATGGATACGATACAAAGCAAGACGAATTTATTGTAAAAAATAATATTGGATTTGTTTCGGGGCTTGATGGATTTTATAATTCAAAGAAATTGAAAACAGTTACAAACGTAACAAAAAGATTTTTCAAAAATTGGAATGAAAATCTTTACAAAGACTTATTACACAAATTTAATCTTGATGAAAATAAATTAATTGGTTCTTTGTCTGCAGGAATGAAAGTGAAATATCAAATTGCTTTAGCAATGAGTCATGATGCAAAACTTTTGATTTTAGATGAACCAACAAGTGGTCTTGATCCTGTAAGTCGTGATGAACTTGTAATTTTGTTTCAAGATTATGTTGCAGACGGAAATCGTTCGATTTTATTTTCTACTCATATTATTTCTGATTTGGAAAAATGCGCTGATTTTATTACATACATAAAAAACGGAAAAATATATAAATCTACAGATATTGTTACTTTCAAGGATTCTTATCTTTTGGCTTCTGGAAAAGTAGAAGATTTGTCTGCTGAATTGCAATCAAAAATTATTGGATTCCATAAGCATAGTTTTGGTTTTGAAGGAATGATTCAGATTGTAGATAAAGATTTATTTTCTTTCTGTGAAATTACTAAACCTTCACTGGAAGAAATAATGGTTCACATTGAACGTTAAAATTTTGTTAGGAGAAAAATTTTATGAAAAACTTTTTATATAAAGAATTTAAACTTTGTCTTTCTGCTGTGAATTATATTTTCATTTTATTTACTGCTATGATATTAATTCCAAATTATCCTTATTATGTTCCGTTTTTTTATCTTTGTTTAAGTGTGTTTTTTATTTTTAATAATTCTGAGCTAAATAAAGATATTCCTTATTCAATGATTTTACCGATTAAAAAATCTGATATTGTAAAGTCTCGCTGTATTTTGATTTGCGTTTACCAATTAATCGGAACAATTTTTACAATTCCTTTTGCTTTGGTTATTCATAAATTTATTAAACTTGAAAATAACGCAGGAATTGAATGTAATTTTGCTTTTTATGGTTTTGTGTTAATTGCGCTAGCGATTTTTAATTTTGTATTTATTACTTCTTTCTATAAAAAAGCGATAAAACCTGGATTTGCTTTTGCAAAAGGTGCTGTTGTGTTCTGGCTAGTTTATTTGATTTTTGAACTTCCGATTTGGTTAAAAAATATTTTGCCAACTGATATTTTTGTAAGATTGGATTCAGTTCAAAAAAGTGATTTTGCAGTGCAACTTCCAGTATTGGCATTTGGAGTTATTTTTTATACGATTGGGTGGTTTGTAACTTTTAAAGTAAGTGCAGCAAAGTTTGAAAAAGTAGATTTGTAAAATGGAT
>JBGUUT010000050.1:0-9712 GCA_045133795.1 Spirochaetota bacterium | reverse complement strand
GTGCGGTTGAACCGGAAATTTTAATGAATGAACTTTCTCGGCGTTATTCAGAGAATGCGGCAAAGGCAAAAACGGAGTTGGAAAAATTGACGGACGGACATAAAAAATACGAACGATTTGTAAATATCGCCGGGAAATCTAATTTGATAAACGCAGTAAATCGCTGTATTGAAAAGGCAGAAAAAGAAATCGTTTTTACGTGTTCAATGAATCTTGCATTTTTTGAAAAAGCATTAAAAAGTGCAGCAGCACGAGGTGTGCGGATAATTTTGTTCAGTTGGAGTAAACTCGATACGTATGATATTCCGCTGGAATTTTACTGTGGATATGACGGTGTTGCAAAATGTAAGGAAGAGCGAATTCTTCTTGTTGCCGATGAAATGCACAGCATAATAGGCAGTAATGACCGAGCTGCACTTTTTCCTTACGGTAAAAAAAATGAGCAGCTTCCGGCAGAAGAAAAAGATTTTCTCGGAATGATGAGTGACAATCGTTTAATGGTAAATCTTATAACGGAACACATTCACTTTGATATTTATTTGCAACGACTGAAAAAACAATACGGCAAAGATTTGATTGATTCTTCAATTCAAATCGGGACTTTAATGGAAAAAGGAGGGGAATATGAGGAAAATATTTAAAGAACTTAATGTTAAAAATCTTCTGGCTATTGCATTACCGATATCTGTTCAAAGTTTGATACAGTCTTTTTTAGGAATGATTGACCAAGTGATGATAGGGCAATTGGGAGAAAGTACTGTTGCCGCTGTAAGTTTGGGCGGACGACCGGGCTTTATTTTAATTTATACGCTTTCGGGAATAACAGCGGCGGCATCAATATTTGCCTCTCAGTACGAGGGAGCCGGAGATAAATCTCGTCATGCACAAGTAATGCGTTCTACGATTTTCGGATGTTTAATTCTTACTCTTCCGTTTTTCTTGGCTTCGGTTTTTATTCCGGAAGCATTATTGAAGATTTTTACAAGTGATGCCGCCGTAATTTCATCGGGAATATCTTATTTGCGGATTTGCTCATTAAGTTATATTCCGCTCATTTTTATAATGGCGTGTTCTGCTATTTTGCGAAGTACCGGAAAGGCCAATATTCCCATGATTACCGGAATTGTCGCCGTGATTTTAAATACGGGATTAAATGCGGTTTTAATATTCGGTTTGTTGGGTTTTCCAGCTTTTGGGGTAGAAGGTGCAGCTGTAGCAACGGTGATTTCCTATATAATACAAGCGATAATTTTAGTCATTTATATGCAATTAAAATCTCATAACGGAAGTGTTTTGTCAGCGTTAAAAGTTCGTTGTCCAAAGGATTTTATATGGGCATTTTTTACGACTGCACTTCCGGCAATAGGAAATGAACTTTTGTGGGCGGTAGGCGATGCCGGATATACGGCGATATACGGCAGAATAGGGACAGAACAACTTGCCGCCATGACATTGACATTTCCGATTCAAGGATTGACGGTAGGATTTTTCAGCGGACTTTCCGCAGCTGCCGGAATTATTATCGGGAGTTTCTTAGGAGGTGAAAAAACAGAACGTGCGTATACAGCATCATGGGATTTCTTTAAACTTTGCATTATCGGTTGTGTCGCAATGGGGGCGATGATAATTGTCGGTTCTGGTTTATATGTCGGTTTTTATAATGTCAGCGAAGAAGTACGTCTTTTGGCGAAACATCTTTTGATGATATTTGCATTTTTCTTGTGGGTAAAAGTTTCAAATATGGTAATGCTCGGCGGAGTACTTCGCAGCGGCGGGGAAACGAAATACATATTGTATCTTGATGTATTGGGAACTTGGGGAATAGGAATTCCTTTGGGAATATTAGGAGCATTTGTTTTTAAATTTGACATAAAGATTATTTATATACTTATATCTATAGAAGAAATTGTTCGTTTGGCACTGGGGCTTGTAAGAGTTAAAAGTCGGAAATGGATGAAAAAATTGGCATAATTTTTTTAAATGCACCTCCTAAAATTGAACTTTTTTTGTTCAATTTTAGGAGGTGGGCACTTCAAATTAAGGATTTTATTTTTTTTTATAAAAATTCTAAAAATTTACTAATTATGAAATTACAGTTTTGTTTTACTTTTGATTAATGCTACTATGATTGTTCTTTTTATTAAGAATTTTTTTTAGGCAATAGCTGAAAGGAGAAACAAATGCAATATACACAAAAAATATCATTCAGAATACTAATGATAATTTGTATCGGATTACTTGTGTGGGGGGGAGTTTTCTTTACCTCATTAAGTTTAGGGTTAAGAAACGCTATAATAAAAAATGAAATTACAGCGTTGGATACAAAGGTAAAAAATGTCAAAATTTTGCTTGATTTAGAAAAGAAAGATTTACTTGACTATATAGAATATTTGAAAGGTCATGAAAAGTTTGACATTAAAGATAAGTCTGAAATGAATGAAATGCTTGAACATTGTAACAGTAAATTAAAACTTACGAATGCGGCGATTTTTAATTCGGATTCAAAAGTTTTATATGCAATAAATAATGCAACATTCAGTACAACTTCCGAAAGAGCCGCTATTTCCGGGGCAATTAAAGGTGAGGGGGGAGCTAAAATCACGGTAAAAGATTCTTCTATTTTAATTTCCGCAGCCGGACGTTTGCCGTTAAAAGAAGGAAGTGCCGTTATTTTACTGCAAAAAGTGATTTCATCTTGTGAGATTTTGTCTCGTTATTCGACTTTTCTTGAGTGTAATATCACATTCTTTGCGGATGATTTGCGAATAGGAACAAGTATAAAGAACTCGGAAGGAGAATATTTAACCGGAACAAAATTGAATAACGATAAAATTTATAACACTGTATATTCCGATGGAGTGATATATCACGGTAAGAATATGATTAACGGACGAGAATTTTTGACTTCTTATCAGAAGTTTGACACTGATGATAAAAACGAAAAAATAATGCTGTTTGCCGGAGTGGATATAGAGTATGTGGATGGTTTTATTAGAAGATTTTATGCAATTGTGGTTCCCGTAGTTTTAATTATGGTTGTATTTTTAATAGTTTTGATGATTATGGCTATTGATGCAAATGTTTTAAAACAAATACGACAGGGAGTAGATGCATTTGCACAATTAAACGGAGCTGACGGTCTTGCAGATTTGACATATCGTATTGATATTAAACGTGATAATGAAATCGGTACCATGTTTGCGGAAATGAATGAATTTATAGATAAACAGCATGAGATTGTTTTAAATATGAAAAAAACAAGCGATGCTTTGAGTGTTGCCGGAGATACTTTGGCTACAAGTTCACAAGAATCTGCCGGAGCGGTATCTGAGATAATGGCAAATATTGCGAGTGTAAAAAGTTCCGTAAAAAAACAAAGTGAAGCTTTAAATATTGTTCAAGAAACAATTAAGGAAAGTTTAACTGCATTCGGAGATTTGGACAGCCTTATAAAAAATAATGCAAGCGAGATAATCGAGTCTTCGGCGGCGATTGAAGAGATGGTAGGAAATATCGGTTCTGTTTCCGGTTCTGTGGAAAAAATGGCAGGTGAATTCGGAACATTGCTTGAGATAACTGAAAAAAGTAAAAAACGCCAGGATGATGTTGCAAGTCAGATATTAGAAATGGCAGCACAGTCGGAACATCTTGCAGAAGCAAACAGTGTAATTTCTAATATTGCAAATCAAACAAACCTTTTGGCAATGAATGCTGCCATAGAGGCTGCACATGCCGGTGAATCCGGAAAAGGTTTCAGTGTTGTTGCTGATGAAATTAGAAAATTGGCAGAGAATTCTTCCGCACAGTCAAAATCAATAAAAATGGAATTGGATAATATAACCGGAATTATTCAATCGATAGTAGAATCTTCAAAGATTTCCGTAGAAGAGTTTGGTTTGATTACAAGTAAAGTTTCAGCAACTAATAATTTGGTTCATGAAATTGACGCTGCAATGAACGAACAAAATGAAGCTTCTCAACAAGTTTTAGCTGCATTAAAAGCGATGAATGATTCTACAAGTAATGTTCAAGCTACGTCTAAATTGATGTTTACAGCTGCCAGCAAGGTAAAAGATGAAGCAGACAATCTCGAAATAATTTCTCAATCTGTTGTAGGCAGTATGGATGAAATGAGTTTGGGAATAAATGATATTACACAATCGACACAAAATGTTTCAGATATGGCAAGCAGTACCCATGAAAATATAGGAAATATCGAAAAAATGCTAAATCAATTTAAGATATAATATAATTTCATTACCGGAATCAGCCTGTTGGTTAGTTTAATCAGCAGGCTTTTTTTATTATAAAAATTATAAAAAAAATTGTTTAGTAGCGTTATTTGACACATCTACTGTGTTAGAATAAGGAAAATTGATTTTCAAGAATAAAGGAAACACTTAATGAAAGAAATAAGGATGATTCATACGTCCGATTGGCATTTAGGAAATACGATGAATGAACGCAGCAGAGATGAAGAAAATGCTGCATTTTTAAAATGGTTGCATGACAAAATTGTTCAAGAAGAAATAAATGTTTTGGTAATTGCAGGAGATGTTTTTGATACAAAAATGCCCGGCAGTTCGGCACAGGCGATGTATTACAGCTTTTTGGCAGAACTGAAAAATACCGATTGTCGCAATATTATAGTTATAGGCGGCAATCATGATAATGCTTCATTACTTGACGCTCCTAAATATTTATTGGAAGCTTTTAATATCAGTGTAATAGGAAGTATAAAAGAACGAACTAGCGAAGATTTAGTTATAAAACTTAAAGATAAAAATGAAAATATTATAGGGCTTGTGTGTGCCGTACCGTTTATACGTGAAAGCGATTTGCCGCAGATTCATTCCGGATTGCGACAGGTAGAAGTTACTCGAAAAATGGAAAGTGCTTATCGTGAAATTTACAATCAAGTTGCAATGAAAGCCGAAGAAATTTGTAACAGTTTAAATAAAAAAATACCCATTATTGCTACCGGTCATCTTTATGCCGCCGGAGTAAAACGAGGCGATACAAATGATGACGGTATTCGTGAAATAGTCGGTACGTTGGACGGTTTGTCTTCATCGATTTTTTCAGATAGTTTCAATTATGTTGCTCTCGGCCATATTCATCGCTGTCAGAATGTTGCTGGACAGAATCATATTCGCTATTGCGGTTCTCCGTTTGTGATGGGATTTGATGAGACAGAAATTCCTCATTATGTATTGAGTGTGACTTTTGATGAAGAATGCAAAGCACAGATAACATCACACGAAGTTCCGGTTTATACAAAATATATTCGATTAGAAGGAACTTTCGAAGATATACGTCAGAAATTGATTCAATTGAAAAGTGAAAAATGTACGGCTTTAATCGATGTTCACATAAATGATGTAATTCTGGGAATGGATATAAGACGAGAACTTGCAGATATAACAAACGGAGCAGATTTTGAAGTTGTACGATTTAGAATCGTAAATAATATTAATGACAGTCAAATGATGATTGAGGGAACGGATAAAGATTTATCGGATTTTTCGGAGCGTGATATTTTTAAAGCTTTATTGGAAAAATATGAAATGACGGAAAAAGAAGATGAATTAATGCCGTTATTTTTACAGCTTTTAAATGAAGTAACAGAAAAAATAGAAAGTAAGGGGCTGTCTGATGAGAATTAAAGAATTGGAATTTGAAAATATAAACTCACTTTGCGGACATTGGAAAATCGATTTTACGGATAAAATATTTGATGATTTCGGACGACTTTTTACGATTTCAGGACCGACCGGAGCCGGAAAAACTACAATTCTTGATGCGATTTGTCTTGCTCTGTACGGGAAAACGCCTCGTCAGGGAGCTGTTACCGGTAAAAAAAATGAAGTTATGACATGGGGAGAAAAATCTTGTTATGCGAAGGTGACATTTGAAAGTAACGAGAAAACTTATGTTTCCTGTTGGGAACAATCGTATACAAGAAATAAAAAACTCGGAGAGTATAAGCGAAGTTTTTTCTGTATTGAAGCTGACGGCACGGAAATAAATTTAAGCGGTACGCGTCGTGATGATTACAGTGAAATAATAAAAATTATCGGGTTGGATTTTGAGCAATTTACTCAGGCTGTATTGCTTCCGCAGGGAGACTTCGCACGTTTTCTTGCCAGTGACAGTGCGGAACGTGTTGCGATTTTAGAGAAACTTTCCGGCGGAGAAAAATACAGATTTATTGCACAAAAAGCTCATGAGCATTTTAAAGAAGAAGACAATAAACTTGCTAATTTACGAAAAGAACTCGGCGATATAGAATCGATGTGTCTCAAAGATGATGAAATAGCGGAAATTAATGAGAAATTAGCCGGTAAAAAAGTTGAATCAGAAGAAATAAAACAAGAACAAAATAAAATTATAGAACAAAAACAGTGGTGTAAAAATTTAGAGAAAATAGCTGAAGATTATAAAAATGCACAAACGGAATGTGAAAATGCAGAAAAAGCTTTGAGTGATTTTGAACCGCAACGTGAAAAACTTAAAATATCTCGACTTGTGATGAATCTTTTACCGCAATTTTTAATATTGAAAAAAAATCGCGAAACAAAAGCAGAACGAGAATATGAAAATGAAAAATTGTTGCAACAGCTTGAAGTTTTGAAAAATGAAGTGTCGCTTGTGGAAAATGAGAAAATTAAGGCTGATAATTTTTATAACGAAACGGAAGAGGAAAAAAATAATGCCTTGCCGATTTGGGAAAATGTAGCAAAGCTTGATGAGCAGGTTATCAGTTCGAAACAGCGTTACAATGATGCATTTTCAGAAGAACAAAATTTACGCAGACAATTACAAAATGTTCAAATGCAAATGCAAAATACACTGCAAAATCTTGACGATTTACGTAGTGAAGAGACTAAAGAACTTACTTATGCTCAAAAGTTTGTTGCAGATGAAAAGTTGGTAGAAAATCTTGAAGCATGGCAACAGCGAGCGAAAAGCTTTGTAATGCAAGAATCAGAACTTGAAGCATTAAAGCAAAACATAAGCAAATGGGAAAAGGATTTATTTGCAATAAAAGCAGACAAGGAAAAGGCTGTAAGTCAAAGAAATGAGCAAATTGAATATCAGAAATATAATGTCGCAGACAAAGAACTTATTTTGAACTTTTCCGGAATGCAAGTGGAAGTTGAAAATATAAATAAGGAATCGGAGCGTTCAAAGAGGTTACAAAATGAACTGATTGAAATGCAAAAAGATTTATGTCAGAAACAAAATGCTACCCAAACGGCAGAAAAAGAATTTGATGATGTACAAAAAAAATTGGACGGAATTCATGTAGATGAATTAGGGAAAATAAGTACTTTTTTACGCAGTTATTTAAAAGACGGTGATGATTGTCCGGTTTGCGGCGGAAAATACTGCGGAACAGCCCATACGTCGCCTGATTTAAAAAACGGCATACATATTTTAGCGGAACATATTGAAAATATTCAAAAAGAAAAGGAAATAGCTGCCGAAAAATTGGCAAAGGCAAAAAATGAAGTAAGTGAAGTTTTGCGAAATATAGAAGGTTGTGAAAAACAAAATGCAGAAATTATAAAATCTGTCCGTGATTTATTAGCAAAAAACTCGGTAAAATTGCAGACTTTAGGTTTTTCAGATTTTGAAAATACTGAACTTTTTGAAATATCGCAAAAACTTGAACTTGTGATGGCACAGCTGACAGAACGTAAAAAGAAATGGGAAGAGTCTGAAAAAAATATTGATATTGCCGAGCGTATTATTATGGAAAAAAGTACGGCTGAAAAAAGTCTGGCGGAAAGTATTGCCGTAAAGAAAATTGAACTTGATGAAAAAATGACGCATTTTGAGAACGAATGGAAAGACTTGCAACTTATTTTGTCTGCATGGAAGTCGAAAGTCAATCGAGATGAACTTGGCGAGATAATGAAAATGCTACAAAAGCGAAAAGCTGATTGGATTTCTCATAAGGCTGCTTTGAATATGGTTCAGCAAAAAATCGGACAGTTACAAGCCGAATTATCGGAAAAACAAAATTTTTATTTTCAAAATAATGAAAATCTAATTTACAAAAGTGAAATTACGGAAAAAGCAAAAGCGGAAAATGAAAGCGTTTATAAGAAGAGAACCGATTTGTTTGGAACCAAAAGTCTTAATGAAGAAAAGCGTAAAATTGAGACAAAGCTGAAAATTGCCAAAGACGAAAAACAATTGCATGAAGAACGTTTTTCACAAATTCAAAAACAACAGCATGAAGTTGCCGTAAAAAGTAAAAGCATTTCTGATGAGTTGAAAAAAATAACAAGTGAACTTGAATGTGAAGAAAAAGATTTTAGGAGTAAATATCAAGCTGCCGGATTTAATGATGAGAATGCTGTAGAGGCGGCGGCAGAAATTAATCGTGAAGCATTGGAAATGCAGGAAAACGAAATAAAAAGTCGTTGTGATAAAGCTGCGGAAGCGTTGCGAGTGTGCAAAAAGCTTTTTGATGATGAAAACAAGCGTGCTTTGACTGATAAAAATATAGAACAATTGGAAGAAGATTTTATCAGATATGAAGAACAGATAAGAATCGTTAATGAAGAAATTTTAAGTTTTAACCACAGTTTAAAATCTCATGATGAAAATATGAAAAAGTTCGGTGAAAAACGTAAGATTTTGGAAGAACAGAAAAAGCGTTGTGAAAAATGGGGGCAAATGAAAGAACTTATGGGCAGGGCCGACGGCGAAACTTTTGCTCAATTTGTACAGAGTATCACGCTAAAACAATTGGTTTATGAAGCAAATCTTCATTTACGCAGAATTACGCCGCGTTATTTATTGGTTTCGGATTTGTCTGATAAGATAGAGTTGTATTTGATTGATTATGATTTGGGAAATGAAAAACGCAGTGTGAGTAATCTTTCCGGCGGCGAGAAATTTCTTGTAAGTTTGTCGTTGGCATTGGGAATCTCATCAATGGCAAGTCGTAAAATAAAAATAGATACGCTTTTCTTGGATGAAGGTTTCGGAACATTAGACAGCCAATCATTGGCAAATACGATTAATATGTTGCAAACACAACAACAGGAAAGCGGAAAAATGTTGGGAATTATTACTCATGTGGAAAGCTTGAAAGATGAATTTCCATTGCGTATTGAAGTTAAAAAGAAAGGTCGCGGACTTTCAATTTTGGAAGGTCCGGGCGTAAGGAAATACTAAGCATAGTTTAATGGAACAGACTGTGGAAGTTATTATTTTTAGTCCGTGGAAGCATCACCGGAAAGAAGGGATTCCGAAACAAGCCTGCCTGTCGGCAGACGGGGCAGAATGACCGATAGTGCTCCTTACACTTGTTCAGATTGTACTTCTTACAAAGTGAGAATGAATTACCGGTAGGAGTATGTTTTTTCTCTTTGGGGTCAAAGGGGCATTTCTCTACAGATGTTTACATTCACTTTCGGAATTTTCCTACGGAAAATCCTATCGTTCATGTAAACGGTTTTGTTTTCGACTTTCTTGTGAAAGTCTTACGTTCGGTGTTTTGTTCCAAAACACTTCGTTCATGTACTACGTACATTCACCGTGTCTGCAAACCAAAACCAGTTTTGATTGCAAAAAAAGAGAAATACCCCTTAAAACCTCGTTGTTCTCTGAACAACAAAAACGCTTTGTGCAAGCTTTGCTTGCGAATAAAGCCCCAAACCTGCAAAGGTTTATAAAACTTTGAACCAAAGTT
>JBGUUT010000049.1:0-30091 GCA_045133795.1 Spirochaetota bacterium | reverse complement strand
TGATTTCCACAATTTGAGCATATCTCAATCATTCCTACATACCTCCACAAAATTCAAAAATACATCTATTCGACCTATTCAAGTTTTCTGTTTTCTTAACCATTATATCATACCGATGCAAGTGTTTCATTAACAAACTGTGAACGAAAAAACACCCTGCATTTCTGCAAGGTGTCCGTAATCCACTTCTTTATTAGGATAACTTTCCACTAGCCGATATTTTCCGCCAGTATATTCATCAATCACCTTATTCCAAAAATTAACAGAGCATATATTGTGGGGATGTCCTTTCAACTGCCACTTCCCGTGATGCAAATCTAACACCTTAAAAACAGCTTCTTTCCCATAACCGTTTCGTCTATATTTATGCATGATGAAAAACTCTGACAGACAAAAATCTGTTTCTTCTTCCGGAACTTCTGGATAATCGCTGATTAAAACAAAGCCGGCAATTTTATCATCAACTTTAATAAAATACGGAAATCTGTTCTCTTCTTCAAAATAACAATCCAGATATTCATAGCCATACAAGCCATCTTCATCAACATCTGTCTTTTCCCATTGAGAAAATTCGTATAAATATTTTTCAAGAAGATTCATCATCGTTTCTCTGTCTTCTTTTTTTGCCTCTATGATACTTAACATCTGCTAAAACTCCTCTTCATGAAATCCAAAGAATCTTAATTGTTGAAAACTTCTTTATACGAAGCTTCAACGTTTTGTAATTATTCTACTTTAAAATGCTGAAAATCAACACCGGTTTCGCCAACTTCAATCAAGAGAAAAGAAGCACCTTCTAATCCCGAAGCAGAAACAGAGACTACATTTTCTTTTACAAAGTTCTGATGTGAATGACCGACTACAACCAAATCGAAAGCTTTAATCTCTTCACTTTTACAAGCCTTATCAAACACTCCGTTTTTCAAATCAGACAATTGAAAAAAAGGATAGGCTGCGTTAATATCTGAAAATAAAAAATGAGAAAAATGAATTTTATGTCCATTACATTCATTTACATAAAAAAGTGGCATATCTTTCACAAATTGCATTTGTTCACTTGAAAGTTTTTCTCTTATTGAATCATAATAATCTCTTAAATATTCTACATCAGAATCAATATCAACTCCATATTGAAGGTAAAGTTCACAATTCCCTTTGACACATACTATTTTATTTTCTTTGATTAAATCTAAACATTCCGCTTCTTCATGACCGCGTTGGAAAATATCACCTAGAAATACAATTTGGTCGACTTTTTTTTCTTTAATCTGTTCAAGCACAACTTTTAACGCTTTTAGATTTCCGTGAATATCGGAAAATACTGCAATTTTCATTTTATCTCTTTTCCTTATATATAAATATTTTCTCAGCTGTTAATCCGTACAAGGCATAAACTTTGGTGTTTTTTTACAGCTTCCGTCATAAAGATAAAAGAAAAAAGTGAAAGTATTTTGTCTGCACTAAACTTTTCGACAAAAATAAATGTGTATGGAGTAGAAAAGGGGAAAATAATAGGAAAAAAGGACGTACAAAATATACGTCCTTTTTCAAACTATTCTATCACACTGCGTTTCGTTACAATACTGATTGCAGTTTCTGCAATTCTGTCCAACGGTCGCACTAATTGTAAATGTTTAAGTTTCAATGCAACATGAGGCATTCCGTAAACAATGGAAGATTTTTGGTCTTGCCCCATTGTAATACCGCCTCGCTTCATTATTTTACCGATATTTTCAGCTCCGTCACGCCCCATTCCGGTCATAATACAAGCTAAACAATTAGCACCATACACCTCAGCGGCAGAATCAAACATTACATCTACAGACGGTTTGTGACCGCTTACCGGCTCTCCGTCCATTACACGCACTACCGTAGCCAATGATTTCTTTTCAAATTTTAAATGCTTTCCACCTTGTGCAATCAAAATTCGTCCGGTCTTCACTAAATCATTATCTGCCGCTTCTTTTACTTGCAACGGACAAATTTTATCGAGACTTTCGGCAAATTCTTTTGTAAAACCTGCCGGCATATGCTGAACAATAACTATCGGTACCGGAAAATTTGCCGGAAACTTCGGTAAAATATCTCGCAACGCATTAGGTCCGCCGGTAGAAATCCCGATAACAAGAATTTTCATTTCAGGAATCTTTGAAATTGGCTGTAAAAGCTCTTCCGGATCTTCTGATGTTGCTTTAGAAAGTGTTTTAAAAACGCTTTCCTGCGAAACTTTCGTCGTTTCCGGTAAAGCAGTCGGTGTTTCATAACTTATTTTAGAAGCATTCGGACAAAAACTCAAAACCATTTCTATCAAATGCTGCTGAACTTTATTCATATCTTCGCCGGACGGTTTTAATATAAAATCCGATGCTCCCAACGAAAGAGCTTCCATAGTAATCTTTGCTCCTTTTGTTGCGACCGCAGAAAGTACAATTACAGGGGTATTATTTTGACGGCGACGCTTTTCTTTTAAAAAGTCTATACCGTTTATTTCCGGCATTTCCAAATCCAAGATTATCAATTCCGGTTTCAAAAGTTCCATTTTTTCCAAACCGAAACGCCCGTTTAATGCCGTTGCTACAACTTCTATTGCCGGATGAGCAGACAGCATTTTTGTAATCAGTCTACGCATAATAGCTGAATCGTCAATAATAAGAACACGTATTTTATCTGACATGAGTTATTTCCTATTGCTTTTTATAAAGACATGTTTCTCCGATTTTCATGAACTCAAATTTTGTTTTCATTCCAAACAAAGACTCTGAATGTCCTATAAAAAAATAAGAATCCGGATTCATTGCATTATAAATAGTATTTACCACATGCTCTTGTGCCGGTGCATCAAAATAAATAATTACATTTCTGCAAAATACGACATCAAAATTTTTATATACCGGCGTATTTTTAAGATTATGATAATCGAAAGTAATCAATTTTTTTATTTCATCTTTCATTACATAACCGTCTTTTACTTGATTGGTAAAACGTTGCAAATAATTAGGCGGGATTCCTGTAATTTTGGCTGTAGGATAGAAACCTTCACGAGCTTTCATTAATACATTAAATGAAATATCTGATGCTACAATTTCAATTTTCCAATCAGGTAACTTATCCTTTAATACCATCGCAAGGGAATATGGCTCTTCGCCGGTAGAACATCCGGCACTCCAAACACGAATTCTTTTATCTTTACGTGTATTTCGAATCGCATCAAGAACTCCGGTTTCAAATCCTTGAAAATGCACTTTGTTACGGAAGAAACTTGTTAGGTTCGTCGTAACCGCATCAAGAAGAACTTTCATTTCCTTATCATCTGTAGAAATTATTCGATAATATTCTTCGATATCATCAAGTTCTGCTTTTTTTAATCTTGCTTTTAAGCGACTTTCCAAAATCGGGCGATTAATATCACTGAAATGCATTCCCGATTCTTTATAAATTAAATCTCGAAATTTCTTAAATTGAATGTCTGTTAGTTGATTAAACATATTGACCCTTGAATATTTGATTTTCAAAGTATATAATATTTTTTTATATTTAAAAGAGAAAAATATAATTTATATATAAGCTAATATATATTGATTTTATTTTAAAGAGGAAAAAAATATGGCTCTACAATTAAGTATGTTAAATGCAATCAAAGAAGTAAAAAATACCGGAAAAATATCTTCAAAATTACTGTCTCATATTCAAAAATTAAAAGATTGTGAAAATTGGGGCAAAGCTGTTTTCTTGGGAAAAATTAATTACTCACTCAAATTTTCAAAATTAGACGGCGGTTTGATAGAAGTTAACGGCAATATGTACTATATCAATTCTGCTCAATTGCAATTCATTGCTAAAGAATGGAAATGGAATACAAGTAAAAATATAATCGTTACCGAAGAACAATAATAATGAAACTTCGTTTCTTACTTTTGATATTCTTACAATTTACATTTTTATCGATGGCAGAACCTTTTCCGCATGAAACCTACATTGTTTCTTATGGAGAAGCTCCTTTAGGACGACATCCCGTAGGTCTGTCATCACGATATTATTCTTTAGATGAATGTGAAAAAATGGCCAGACAAGAAGCTGAAAATTTTACAACCGGTCAAATTTACGGTTATTCTTTTGAATATCAAATCGAAAATCCTATAACGAAACGTACTGAATATTTCAAGCTGACTCCGGAAGTTACGCCAAATTATTCCGGAAGAAACGTTACATTCAAACGATTAAGTAACACGCCTTTGAGTTCTTCGGAAATGGATAGATACAAAACTTTTGAAAATCAATTAAAACTCGATTTAAACTTAACCAATTCCGAGATGACAGAATACGAAATGTTAAAATTGCGTTTTACCGGTCGAGACTTTAGAGACAGAGTTCGTTATCAATTGACATATAAACTTTTGGAAGACCAAAAAAATCGTCGTAAAAACTTTGCCGGAACATTAGCCGAAAGTTCACGAGGTGAAGACTGTTCACAAGACTGCCAAGACTGGAGTTTGCGTAATACAGCTTTCGAAAATGCAGTAAAAAATGCTATCCTTAATAAAGCAAGAAAAGACATAAAATCACGTCCGGAATATATATGCGGAAAAGTCATGTTAAAAGAATCTCCGCTTTTTTCTGTTAACAGCGGTTCATGGCGAGCAATAGTCCATGTAAGTATCGCTTTCGATGAAATTACTTATCAAACTTCATATTAGTTTTCATTTGATAAATTGATAATCAACACAGCTTTTATCATAAAAAAGAAACAGCAAAACTAGGTCAGTATCTTCAGACCGTTCCAGCTTAATGGACAAAAACTGTCATCGTCTCCAAACACTGGCGGTTTTTAACCAAAACGTGGAGTCGACCAAATGAGCTTTGGTGCTTCCTTTTTTAATATACATTCACTTTTGCTTTTTTGCAAATAGTCACTTCCCTCCTAAAAAATCTTCCAGTGTGTCTACTACAAAGCCTGAGTTTCTTGCGGAGGCGGTTCATCAAATCTTTTGTCTTTTTTGTGTCATAGGAAATTGCTGTTTGCGGCGGTAAAAGTAACTCTTATAAAGATATTTGTTTTAATTTCCATTCATTTGGTATTTCATAACGTTGATTATCAACTTCGACAACATCTGACATCATTGCATTTTCAAAACGCTTTAAGCTATTTTTCAACAAAACATTTTTTACTTTCCATGCTGATGTTGTTGCCGAAATTTCATGGCTATAATTTGAAGGTGGAAAAAGAATTTTCAACTTTATTTGCGGAAAGTCATTTTTTATTAATTCTAACGGTGGTAATAAATCAGTATCTGCTGAAATTAAAAAAACTGCATCTGTTGTTTTTTGAACACAATCTCTAATCATTCGAACAGAAATATTTACATCTGTCTTTTTTTCTTCTGGGCGAGAAATTGAAAAGTTGCAATTTGGACAAGTAATTTGTTTTTCAAGATATTTGCCACGAACAACTTCAAATCTATCTTTATTTAGTAATTTATTTGCATTTAACAATGCACTTTGTCTTGCACTTTTACTTGAATTTAGAGGAGTTGCAGTAAAGTAGATTACTTTCTTTAATATTTCATCAGGAGAAAGAAATCCTTCACAAAGTTTTACTATATCAATCCAATATGCATTATTCCAACGACTGTTTACATTTGCAGACCTTTTTATTCCGTAATAAAAATTAAATCCATCAATATAAACAGTTACAGCCTTTTTATTTTGCATTTCCCCTCTCCTATAAAAAAAAAAACCGCTACAGGAGCGGCTTATAACCATTCAAGAAAGAATGGCGTTGCATTTGGTAAAATTATATATAATAGTTTCTTTTTCATGTCAATTATTTTCATTAACACTTAAAAGAAAAAGATTCTACTTTTCCCCTAAAAAATCTTCCAGTGTGTCTACTACGTCGCCGAGGTTCTTGCGGAGGCGGTTCATCAAATCTTTTGTCTTTTTTGTGTCGTAGGAAATGCTTGTTTGCGGCGGTAAAAGTAATTCGTACGGCTCAACTTCCAAGGCGTTTGCAAGAGCAACAAGAGTTTCAAAAGAGCCCCATTTTTTTCCATTTTCAATATCACTTAAAAAACTGGGACTGATTCCAGCTTTCTCTGCCAATGTTTCTTGAGAAAAGTCATTTGATTTGCGTAATCGTTTTATGTTTGAGCCGTAAACAGCATTTAATTCTTCATGTTTCATATTTTGAATTTAACTTTTCTATCACCAAAAAATAATAGACTAAAATCGAAATTTTTCGCTGACACTTGATAAATCTTCTCATTTAGTATAAGAAACAAGTGAAGTAATTCGCTTTATGATGAATTATCTTCACTAAATGATTATGTAAAAGGCAAAAAAAACATGACTCCCCAAACTGAACAATTGTATAAAAAACAAATCGTAAGCAAAAAACGAGTTGCTGAGCATGGCGAAGTATATACAGCAGAACGAGAAGTAAAAGCTATGTGTGATTTAGTTAATGATGAAACACAACGCCTTGACAGTCGATTTCTAGAACCTGCCTGCGGAACGGGAAATTTTCTTGTAGAAATCTTAGACAGAAAACTGGAGATACTAAAATCAAAATATAAAAGCTCTATTACCGACTTTGAAAAATACTCAGTTGTTACAATCGGAAGTTTATATGGTGTTGAATTACTTTCAGATAATGTTGCAATTTGCAAAAACAGACTTTTTGACTTATGGAAAAATGCCTATCACCAAACTTTTAAAAAGAAAATAAATACTGATTTCGAAAAAGTAATTCATTTTGTTTTAAACAAAAATATTTTATGCGGAAACGCACTAACCTTAAAACAAGTAGATGAAAATCAAAAAGATTTAGAAAAAACTATTGTTTTTTGTGAATGGTCTTTTGTAACCGGATTCTTAATCAAACGTCGAGATTATTGTCTTGACCAAATGCTGGAAGGAAACACACAAACTCCGGACTTATTCATGAATAATTGGCAGTACGACACTGCAACCAAAACATATATTCCCAATCCTATAAAAGAATTCGCTCTTTGTGATTATAGAAAACTTCATGTTGCAGAAGAGGAAGAAAATGAGTAATCAAAACCTTTTTGAATCAACATACAATCCGGATGTATTAAGTTGCATTGCAAATTTAAGTAACGATGAAGTTTTTACTCCTCCGGAAATTGCAAATAAAATGCTTGATATGCTTCCTCAAGAACTATTTAAAAGCAGTAAAACAACATTTTTAGACCCTGCCAGTAAAAGCGGTGTTTTCTTGCGTGAAATTGCAAAACGACTTTTAGTTGGATTAAAAGATGAAATTCCCAATTTGCAAGAACGCGTAAATCATATTTTTAAAAATCAAGTCTTCGGCATTGCAATTACAGAACTTACAAGCCTTTTGAGTCGCCGCAGTGTGTATTGTTCAAAATATCCAAATTGCAAATATTCTGTCTGCCAATTTGAAAAAGATAATGTTCAAGGAAACATCTATTTTTCAAACATAAAACACTCATGGATTAACGGAAAATGTCTCCATTGTGGGGCAAGTCAAAAAGAATACTCCGATGAAAAACGTGAAAATCTAGAAAGTCACGCATATCAATTTATTCATAAAGAAAGATTAGGAAAGTTAGAAAATATGAAATTCGATGTAATTATTGGAAATCCACCGTATCAAATGGGGGACGCAGGAGCATTTGCGAGTGCGTCTCCTGTATATCAAGAGTTTGTAATGCAAGCAAAAAAGTTAAATCCTAGATATTTAAGTATGATTATACCATCGAGATGGTTTGCCGGAGGAAAAGGTCTTGACCTTTTTCGGCGTGAAATGTTGGAAGATGATCGTTTAAGGGTTTTGCATGATTATCCTATAGGTGCAGATTGTTTTCCTGGTACCAGAATTTCTGGAGGCGTATGTTACTTCCTTTGGGAAAGAGATACACACGGAAACTGTAATGTATATTCGCATAAAAAGAATAATATTGTTTCTTATATGCAAAGACCACTTCTAGAAAAAGGAGCAGATACCTTTATTCGAATTAATGAAGCAATTCCTATTCTGAGAAAAGTTCAAGCATTTAATGAAAAAAGTTTTTCTACCATTGTTTCTGCAAGAAAACCATTTGGTTTACCTAGTGATTTTTTTGCAGATCCTAGTAAATACGGTTTACCTAAAGTAAGTGAAAAAGTAATACCTGATGGAATATCTATTACAGGAACATACAAATATAAAACCATTCAAAGGTACGTTTCTGCGAAATATCCATTTCCTTCTGGACAGCAGTATATTGGGAAATATAAGGTATTTATTTCTCAAGTGTTAGACAATGGTTTTGATTGGACAAAAGAAAGACTAAAACCTTTTTTAGGGGGTCCATATGATGCCTGTACAGAAACATTTCTCTGTGTTGGTGTATATGATACTCAGGTGGAAGCTGAAAATACGATCTCTTATATGAATACAAATTTATTTCATTTACTTATGCATTTGAAAAAAGTAAGTCACCATGTTGTATCGAAAGTATATGGATTTGTTCCACTTCAAGATTTTTCAAAATCGTGGACAGATGAAGAACTCTACAAGAAATACAATCTATCTCAAGAAGAAATCGATTTTATAGAATCAATGATTCGCCCAATGTTGTAATAAGGAGTTTTTAATTGAATAATTCATTTTTTATTTATGATAATGAGTTCCGCAAAAAGCTATATAAACAACATCATCTTCAATTTTGTATACAATTCTATGATATTCATCAATACGGCGACTCCAGTATCCGGCAAAATCACCTTTTAAAGGTTCTGGTTTTCCGATTCCTGTATAACCGTTTCTGTCAATGTCTTTTAAAAGTTCATTTGCTTTTTTTAGTAATTTTTTGTCGCTTTGAAGTGATAAGTAATCTTGCCAAGCAATGTCTGACCAATTTTTATTCACTATTCTACCTCAATCAAATCATGTTGAGAATATTTTCCTTCCTTGATTTGCTGAATAGATTGTCTAAGAACAGCTTGATTTTCTTCACACCAAAAAGGATCAGCCTTAAGTTCAAAGGGAATTTTGTTTTCTCTCAAAGAGATTTTCATAAACATATTTATTGCAGCAGAAACAGTAAGTCCAAGAGAATCGCAAAATCCTTCAAAAGACTTTTTAGTTTCATCGGTAGTTCTAATGCTGATTATTGCCATACAATTCCTCTAAAAAATAATATTTTATATATCAAATGTAATACAATGTATGATAGCTGTCAATTAATAAGGAGTTTTTAATTGAATAAATCATTTTTCCCAGAACGTACAAAAGCTAATCCTATTATTTACGCTTATTCAGATTCTAAATATCCAAATATGTTAAAAGTAGGTTTTACCGCTCGCACAATTGAAGAACGAATGAAAGAACATTACCCTACTTTAGTTCCGGGAGATGAACTTCCTTATAAAGTTGAATTAGTAGAAAGTGCTATGTATTTTGATGGTGGAAATTTCATGGACCATGATGTTCATCGAGTATTGGAAAATAAAAACATTTACAGACAAAAAGACAGCGATGGTAAGAAAACTGAATGGTTTAAATGTTCCGTTGATGCTGTAAAAGCCGCAATCATCGCAGTAAAAAACAGAACTGAAAATATTGAAAACCGCACGCAAACTTTTTCTATGAGAGAAGAACAAAGGCGTGCAGTAAATAAAACTTATGAATATTTTATCAATGAAAAAAAAGAAAGACCTAATGTAAAACCAAAATTTTTGTGGAATGCAAAAATGCGATTTGGAAAAACTTTTACAAGTTATCAACTTGCAAAAAAAATGAATCTTCAAAAAATTTTAATATTAACTTTTAAACCAGCAGTTCAGTCTGCTTGGAAAGAAGATTTGTTGTCACATGTTGATTTTGAAGGTTGGCAATTTATATGTAAATCTTCAGGAATCGGAACAATTGATGAACAATTTTCTAAAGCAGATAAAAATCGACCTATAGTTTGTTTCGGAAGTTTTCAAGATTTTTTAGGAACAAACGAAAACGGAGGAATTAAAGCAAAAAATGAATGGGTTCATACAACAAATTGGGATTTAGTTATTTTTGATGAATATCATTTCGGTGCATGGCGTGACAATGCAAAAAAATTATTTGAATCTGAAGATGAAGATACGATTTACAATTCAAATCAAAATGATTCAAAATCTTCGGAAAAAATAAGTAATGCAATAGATGAAACTTGGCTTCCGATTACAACAGAATATTATCTATTTTTAAGTGGAACTCCTTTTAGAGCACTACACTCCGGAGAGTTTATTGAAGAACAGATTTTTTCTTGGACATATTCGGATGAACAAAAAGCAAAGAATGAATGGGGAAAATCAAAAAATCCATACGCAGCTTTAGCACGAATGGTTTTAATGACTTACAAAATTCCTGATGAAATTACAAGTATTGCTCAAGGTGGCGAATTTGATGAATTTGATTTAAATGAATTTTTTTCTGCTGCCGGAAAAGGTGATGATGCAAAATTTAAATATGAGGAATATGTTCAAAAGTGGTTAGATTTAATTCGTGGTTCATATATGCCGACATCAATTGATGATTTAAAACTTGGAGCTGAAAAACCACCTCTGCCATTTAGTGATGTTCGACTATTAGAAAATCTTTCCCATACTTTGTGGTTTTTGCCAAATGTTGCAAGTTGCTTTGCAATGAGAAATCTTTTATTAAAAAAACAAAATTCGTTTTATTCTAATTATAAAATTATCGTTTGTGCGGGAATCGGTGCTGGTGTCGGGGTAAACGCATTACCTCCGGTTTTGCAAGCAATGGAGAATCCTTTAAAAACAAAAACAATTACATTAACTTGTGGAAAATTAACAACAGGAGTAACCGTAAAACCTTGGACCGGAATTTTCATGCTTAGAAATCTTTCAAGTCCGGAAACTTATTTCCAATCTGCATTTAGAGTTCAATCGCCTTGGGTAATAACAAATGATAACGGAGAAAGTGAAATAGTAAAAAAAGAATGCTATGTTTTTGATTTTGCACTTAATCGAGCATTAAAACAAATTTCTGATTATGCCAGAAACTTGGATACAAAACTAACTAACCCGGAAGGAAAAGTTGCAGATTTTATAAGTTTTCTTCCTGTTTTAGCATATGACGGTTCAAGTATGAGACAAGTTAATGCAGCAGAAATCTTAGATATTGCAATGGCTGGAACATCTGCAACTCTTTTAGCAAAAAGATGGGAAAGTGCATTACTTGTAAATGTAGATAATGAAACATTAAAACGATTAATGAATAATCAAGAAGCAATGAATGCATTAATGAGTATTGAAGGTTTTCGCTCATTAAACTCTGAAATTGAAACAATTATAAATAAATCAGAAAAAATAAAATCTGCGAAAAAAGAAAAAGCAATTCCACTAACACAAGAAAAAAAACAAGAATTATCAAAAGAAGAAAAAGAATACAAATCTATGCGAAAGCAGATTCAAGAAAAATTAATTAAATTCGCAACTCGTATTCCTGTTTTTATGTATTTAAGTGATTATCGAGAACATACTTTAAGTGATGTGATTCGTGAACTTGAACCTGAATTGTTTAAAAAAGTAACCGGTTTAAATGTAAAAGACTTTAATCTGCTTGTTAGTTTAAATGTTTTTAATGAAACATTAATGAATGATGCTGTTTACAAATTTAAACGATATGAAGATTCAAGTTTAAATTATACAGGTATAAATCGACATGAGGGAGAGAAAATTGGTTTATACAACACTGTTTTATCTAAAGAAGATTTTGAATTATTATCAAAACTTCAATCTAAATCATTGTGATTTCTTTAAAGAACTTAACTCCATCAGGCTGGAAAACTTTAGCGTGGAAATGTTTATAGAACATCATAGAACAATGCATAAAAAAACGGAGTCTGCGATAAAGCAAAACTCCGTTTCCAGTTTATAAATCGGCTACGACTATCGTTTTATCAAGTTTTTGCTAAGCTATGTGCAGATTATTGACTTTTTCTATAACTTTGACTAATCTGTGATTGACACTGGATTAGTCGGAGCTTGAGATATGTTTCTAAATAGAACATTGAAAAATTATATTTCTAAAGTAAATGATTTTTTTCCTGTTGTGTTAATAACAGGTCCCAGACAAGTTGGAAAAACATCACTTTTAGAAGAATGTGCAAAAGAAAACAGAAAATATGTTTCTTTAGATTCAAGTGAAAAAAGAAATCTCGCACAAAATGATCCTGCTTTATTTCTACAAAAATATACACCGCCGGTTTTAATTGATGAAATACAATATGCTCCGCAATTGTTTCCGTATATAAAGGAAATTGTTGATAAAGAAAAACAAAAAGGTTTGTTTTGGATTACAGGAAGTCAACAATTTAGTTTAATGCAAAATGTTTCAGAAACTTTAGCAGGGCGAGTCGGAATAATGCATCTTCAAGGTTTTTCTCAATGTGAAAAGTTTGATAATTATCAACAATTACCTTTTCTGCCTGAAATAAAAAATATTAAAGACAGAAAAGTAAATTCCGTTACTGCAAGTAATATTTTTCATACAATTTGGAAAGGGTCATATCCTGCACTTTGGCTTGGTTCTGATGATAACTGGGAATTATTTTATAATTCTTATGTACAAACTTATATTCAACGAGATGTCAGACAAATTTTAAATATTACCAATGAACTTACTTTTATAAAATTTATGAAAGCAGCAGCAGCTCAAACAGGACAACTTTTGGATTACGCCTCCATGGCACGTGATGTTGGAGTTGCAGAAACTACAATAAAGTCTTGGATTTCCGTTCTTAATACGTCCGGAATTATCTATTTGTTACAACCATATTCAAATAATCTAACAAAACGTGCATTGAAAACTCCAAAAATGTATTTTATAGATACAGGATTAGCATGTTATTTGACTAGATGGAATAACTACGAAGCATTAGAAGAAGGTGCTTATGCCGGTGCAATTTTTGAAACTTATATTATTTCTGAAATTTTAAAATCTTATTGGCACAACGGGAAAGAACCTTTTGTCTATTTTTACAGAGATAAAGAAAAGCGGCAAATAGATTTAATTATTGACCAAAACGGAAAATTGTATCCAATAGAAATAAAGAAAAAATCAAATCCTGATAAAAACGATATTCGCCATTTTCATATAATTGAAGACACTATAAAAAAGGAAATCGGAGAGGGATGTGTAATTTGTCTGGCTGAAGATTATTTACCGATTGCTCAAAATGTTTATTCAATTCCAGTGGGAATGATTTAATTTTCCTCAGGAATCACTAATAATCCCAATGATTGGGTTACAAAACAAGGTAAACCTATTCCTGAGAATTTAGTTCTTTTTTGCAAAATGCTTGATATTTTACCTTCATTACGCCTACATGGAAACTATCAATAAAAAAAACGGAGTCTGTGATAAAACAAACTCCTTAAATTTATTATGCTTGCCGGTTG
Source organism: Spirochaetota bacterium (assembly GCA_045133795.1). Classification (GTDB taxonomy): domain Bacteria; phylum Spirochaetota; class GWE2-31-10; order GWE2-31-10; family GWE2-31-10; genus RGIG8597. Next base: position 16,657 of record JBGUUT010000049.1, on the reverse strand, counting down.
TTATTAATTTCCGGCTTCAAAGTCTGAAATCAAATTGTCTTTTTCCGCCAAAAGTTTATTCATTTCCGCTTTTAAACGTTGTCTCTCAGTTTCCATTTTCTCGTACTTTTCCGCAATCCGCAGTTGTTCTTCCGCCGGGAAAGTTCTTCCGCTCCTCGCAACTACACCTCAATCCTATTTCTTATACCAATACTTATCATAATAAGTACCTTATCGCAGGAGAAGTAAAAAGGTAAAATTATTAATATTAAAATTCTTCATTAATAAATTTTTTCAATGAATCAGTAATTGCTGAATTGATAGTAGCATTTAAGTTATCTCTTAAAAATACATTAAACTTCAACAACAAATCTTTTTGATAACAGAAATCTTTTGCTTTTGAAAAATCTTCCGTCGGTAACAATAACTCATATGGATTAATTTTCAGAGCTTTTGCTAATTTTGAAAAAGTTTCAGGCGTACCCCATCTTCGCCCACTCTCCAAATCACAAATATAACTGACTGAAAGATTTGCTTCTTCTGCCAATCTCATTTGACTTAAGCTTGCTCGTTTTCGAGCATTTTTTAAATTATTAGAAAATATTTGTTGTAATTCGAATGAATCCATACATCTAGAATATACGCAATTAATTAAATTGACAAAATACTATTTGCGTAGTATATATTCGCTATATGCGTAAATAGTATTCATGGAGAATAAATGATGGGATTTTTTTCGAATTACTTGAGTTTTAGGATAAAACAAGAAGCTGCTGAATTTTTAATTGATAGTGCTAAATCAAAACTTTCGGAGATATCTGATAATATTTCAATAAGTAATGCAGAAAGAGATAGAACAACTCTATTAAAAATGCTTTGTTTTGTTGTTAGTTATAAACATGAAATCACAAAAGAACATAAAAAAGAAATAATCAAGATTATGAAAATTACTGATGATTCCATTTCCCTTTTCGCAAAAGAATCTGAAATTGATGCAATTTGCAAAAGTATCGAAGAAAAAGACTTTCAAATATTTTGGGCAAGCCTATTTGATTCCAGCTGTAGTAGAGAAAAGCAATTAAATATGTATCAATTTGTTTTAACACTGATTTTTAATTTACATGATACTAAACTTTTATCAGAAAAGATTTTATATAACTTATTTTTGTTAAAACAAAAATTCAACTTTTCACGAGAAGAATTAGGACTATGTTATCATCAAATATCTTCAACCTTGGGAGAAGATATCGATGATGTTGCCGAAGTTATTGAAACTTTTACCTCTCCTGAGATTATAAATAAATTTATTGAAGAAGATCCTGAAGCGACAAAAACAGAAAAAAAACTTTTAGAAAATACAACTCTTATTGTAGATGAAAACTTTCTGAAAAAATATCCGAATCTTTCAAGAGAAACACTAACTAAAATAACAGAAGAATATAATCAATGTATTAGAGAAATTAATGATAAAAAATTTTCAAAATATGTGAAACTTGCAAAAGATGATTCCAAATTATTAGAGAAAATTCTGAACTCTTTTGCAGAAAAAGCAAGAAATGAAATTCCTATTTTAATGTATAACGATTCTTTATTCGGTTTAACCAAAGAGGGAATATTACTTACAGATAAAAATCTATATATAAATGACAAATGTATTTCATTAAAAAACATAATAGATATTAAAGAACATAAATTACTGGGAAATAAAACTTTAAGAGTAAATTCGCATTTTCTGGAAATTACTTGTTCAAATATATCTGACTATATAGCAACTTTTGCATTACTATTGAGTTCGGTTATTGATATTTTGAAGGAAAATCCTAACTTTAAAGATAGTTTCAAACCTTATGAAATTGAATGTTATAAAATTTTAAAAGAAGCCAACAATCCTGAATTGTACACTAAATGTATTTTCCCCGATGATAATTCATCTTACATCTACTCTGCCATAAAATCATATGCCAAAGAATCTATCGGCGAAAATGCAATTTTTCAATTTTGTTCTCCATTTTTAGAAGGAAATAACGGAATTCTTATAACAGATAAGAGAATCTATTGTTCTTCTTATAAAAAGAAATTTGTGAATATAAAAGATATTACCAATATTGCGTTAGATGCAAAAACGAAAGAAATTGCTGTTAATGACATGACTATCTGTGAAGATAAAAAATATGCAAAATATTTATACGAGATTATAAGAGTAATAATTGATTTTATAAAAAAATAATAGGAGTTCATAAGCTATGAAAATAAAAGAAGAAAAAACTAAAAAGAAAAAGAACAACACATTTCTCATAATAACTGTGATTATTCTTTTTTTAGTTGTTAGATGTTCCATAAAAAATATAATCACAGACACTAAGAGTACTCCGTCTAAAACTAAGACTGAACATAAAATTCTTTTAGTTTCAGATTTGAAGTTTAATAAAGGAAAATCAGGAATATTTAGAAAATTAAAATCTAAAGGATTTTATCCCGGTAGTTATGAAGACGGCGAAATCAGAAGTCCAAGTATGTATATCGGACGAGCTTATTGTTTTGAACCAAAAAATGGAATATTTGAGAAATTCCCGATTCCATATATTGAAGTATATTTTAGTGAATATTTGCGAAAGCTAGTAGGATTTAAAACTGAACTTAAAATTCCTATAGAAGAAGAAATAGACTTATTAAATAAAGTTAAACATGAATACAACAAATTAGAATATGAATTATATGAAATATTAAATTCTGCTGGAATCAACGTAAACACTTTAGAAGAAGTAACTAAAATAATTGAAGGAAATATCCCTCTTCCGGAAAGTTTTTCAATGGAACATTTAAAACAATACGTTGATTTGTTAAAAGAAAAAAAAGAGGGATTAGACCAAAAGGAACACGAACTTTATAACTTATTATTTGACTCTTTAAAGTCTTCGTTTTTGTCAAAATACAATTATAAACAAATTTCAAACTCTTTAACAAAGGATGGTTTTCTTTTGTACACATTTAAAAATGACAAAGGGGATATTTGTAAAATACATCAAATGCTGTACGACAAGACGATGATATACACTTTAGAATACAAATCTAAAAAACTTATGAAATATGAAGGCGTCGGAAAAGCTATTTGGAGTACAGTAGTAAATACATACAATAAATAAAAATAGGGGGAAACTTTTATCTTTCCCCCTATTTCCCATTAATGTGTTTTGACAGAGCAAATATAGTTTCCGGCTTCAAAATCTGCAATCAAATTATCTTTTTCCGCCAAAAGTTTATTCATTTCTGCTTTCAGACGTTTTTTCTCTGCTTCCATTTTTTCGTACTTTTCCGCAATCCGCAGTTGTTCTTCCGCCGGGATAATAGGTATGAGCAAATTATTCAAGAGTTCCGCCTTTATTGACGGTAAAGCTTTTGCATTCACCGAGAAGCCTTGGAATACTTCCCACGCTCTTTTACTTTCCAAAAGTATTTTTAAAAATACCGGATTAATAACTTCTTTATTCGGTCGGATAATATACAAATTACTTGCCGGAATAATTTTCCGTTCATTTAAATCTTTTACCAATACGACTTTAGCCGTATCTGACATTACCATTCCCAAAAGAATATCGTTTTCCTGCAAAATCAAATTTGAATATTTTTCTTCAATGCAATCTAAGTTAAAAAGTTCATCATCTATTGCGTTGTCTTTGATATTTTTTACCGACAAATAGAAATTTCCGGATGGAAGTGCTGTCTCTTTTTGATCCAATTCGTCAGATTTATATTGAACACCTCTTGTTATCTTTGCCAAATCTCCCAACTTTTTATATTCCTTTACACCGGAGATTTTGATTTTTTCCTCCAATAAATATTTGTTAGAAGTAAGCAAATAATCATTTTCAATGACTTCTTGATAAGGTACGTATTTACTGAAAAGAGACTCTGCTCCATCTTGTAAAAGAAATTCTTCATAAATCTTTTTGGAATCCTCAAGAAACAAACCGTTACTTCCGCGTCTTGTTTTGGAAAAAATCGACGTAGCATTAACAAAATGTATCTTCGAATTAGCCTTTTTATTCACAACCAACAACACTGTATTTATCATTGTATACGGATAAAATGTTCCCGACGGCATTTCTATAACAGCTTCCACATATTTATTTTCGATTAAATATTTTCTCAACAGCCTTTCATGACCGCCGGAAAACATCATCCCTTGCGGCAAACAAAAAATTGCTTTTCCGTCATCACTCATCATATCCAATGCTCTCAAAATAACGGCAATTTCTAAATCTTTCACTTTCGCACCCAGTCGTGATTCCATTTGAGTTTCGTAAGTTCCCAAATTAACTCTAGCTCTAAACGGCGGTAACGAAAAAATACAGTTATATTTTTCCGCCGGTTCAAAAGTGAAAATATCATCATTTATCAAATTACCGGTAGCTTCATCCAGTTCCAAAAGAATATTTGAAAAAATAAATATTTCTCTGTTTAGCTCAATTCCGTTTAAAAAAATACCTTTGTAGTTCTTTGAAGCATAACTTATAAAACTGCCGAATCCGGAGCCCAAATCAACAACATTATCTTTTTCTTTAAAATCAAACATTTTGCAAACCAAATCATTTATTCCTTCCGATTGAATGCAACTATATCCTTCTCTAAGCAAATAATTAGTATCTGTTAAATAATTTACCAACAGCTCTTCCGAAACCTTTTTAAACACGGACAATTTTTTATCCGCAAGTTCCGCACTACCTAACAACGTTTTTAATAAATCTCGCGGAAAATTGACCAAGTTCACATTCTCAACCAAAAATGAAATTTCTGAATCTAAATCCAAATCGGACTTCTTTGATAAAAGAGCAAGAAAGGCTACAAGATTCTTTTCATATTTGAATTCTTCCAACGCTCTTTCTACTATAAAGTGTTTAGAGTATGACATTTCGTCCTCCTGTAATTCTTTTATTTTTTTTCTTGTATACATATATTCAAGCATGTTTATAATGTATATATACTCCTAAACACCAAGCTCGTCAATAGATTTTTGCTTGATTTTTTATATTCAAGAGAAAAATTCTAAAATATTTCATTCTTTTAGAATTTGAAAATATTTTCCGATTTATTACAGTAGACGAAGCCATTGAACAGAAAGGAAAAAAAATCATGTCGCACCAAATATTAAAAGTTGCCATGTTGCAAATTTTACCATCCACAAATGATTCACAAGAAAACAATCTCCAAAAAGGAATTGATTACTGTAAAAAAGCCGCATTAATGAATGCGGACATTGCACTTTTTCCGGAAATATGGAATTGCGGTTACAACCTCAGCGGAACCGCCGAACAAATAAAATCACGTGCAATTTCATCAGACAGTAGTTTTGTGCAAACCTTTGCGAACTTGGCAAAAGAGCTTAATATGGCAATCGGCATAACTTTTTTAGAGAAACATGAACCTTTACCAAAAAACACACTTTGCCTTTTTGACAGACACGGCAATAAAGCCCTTACCTATTCAAAAGTTCATACTTGTGATTTCGGATATGAGCAAAATTTATCTGCCGGCGACGATTTTTATGTTTGCACACTCGACACTCAAATCGGTGATGTAAAAATCGGAGCAATGATTTGTTATGACAGAGAATTTCCCGAAAGTGCCAGAATCTTGATGTTAAAAGGTGCCGAAATCGTTTTAGTTCCTAATGCCTGCCCGATGGAAATAAATCGACTTTCCCAATTAAGAGCCAGAGCATACGAAAATATGATAGGAATCGCTACTGTAAATTATCCTTACGGACATCCGGATTGCAACGGCCATTCTTCCGCATTTGACGGAATTGCTTACCGAATCGACGGTTCCGGCTCAAGAGACACACTTATTATCGAAGCCGGCGAAAACGAGGGAATATACATTGTAAATTTTCCGCTGGATAAAATAAGAGAATACAGAATACGTGAAGTTCACGGCAATGCTTACAGGCGACCGCAAAAATATTCTATTCTTACTTCCGAGGAAATTAATCCGCCGTTTATCAGAAAAGATTACAGAAAATAATAAATCAACAATTATCGTTATATGCCGAAAAACTTTTCTAAGGATTTAATAATGAAAAATATTTTTACTGTCTTATTTTTACTCTCAGTTTTTTTCTTACAAGCTCAAGTTTCTTTTTTCGCCGTTAATTTATCCGGTGAAACTCAAAACTGTATCTTACGCAACGAATCAGAAAATAAACAACCTTGGGGCGTCGAAAACTGGCAAAATGAAGAAACAATCTTGCTTGATAAAAATCTGCCGTCCGGAAAATATTTTATCTGGACTAAAAATAATGACAATTGGAATAACACAAAGCAAGTAATCGTTTTGGAAGATAAAAAGATTTACGGTCTGCAAGTTCTGCCCGGAAATATTTTTAAATTGGAAGAGTTTTCGTTTATCAGTGAAAAAAAAGGCACTGCAATGTTTGCGGTTATCAACCACAGTCAAAATGAATTACAAAATGTTAAATTCGCATCTAACTTCGAAAATAAATCGGCTAATTATTTTGATATCGAAAATTATGAAAACACTTTTTTCCCGGTAAAAAAAGGCAAATGGAAAATCTTTTGGGAATATAAAAATATTTCAGACAGCTATTTTGCATTGCAAACAAAACCTGACTCCAAAGATAAAAAGCCATTACGAACGGTAAATATTGAACCTGCCAATATTTACCTGTTAGTAATTTTATCCGAACGAGCAGATTTTATGCAATTGGGAACTTTTACTTTTCCTTATAAATAATTTTTATCGGAACACCTTCATAATGAAAGTATTCTCTTAATCGGTTGTTAATATATTGACGGTAATTGTCACCGATTAAAGAAACATTATTTAAAAAGAAAATAAATTCTACCGGAGCGACAGAAGACTGTACTCCATATGAAATTCGCAAAACGCCTTTTTTACTTGACGGCTGGTAACGTTTTACTACATCTTGAATAAACGCATTAAGTTTCGATGTTGTTATCTTTCTGTTTAGATTTCCTTTTACCAACAAAATCTTTTCAAGCAACGAACCAATTCCTTTACCTGTCATCGCAGAAACAGCCAAAGTCGGTGCATATCCGATTTGCGGAAATTTAAACTCTAAAATTTCACGACGTTTCTTAATTGCCTCTTCACTGTTGTCATACAAATCCATTTTATTAAACAAGACAATCAATCCTTTTCCGTTCTTTATAATTTGGTCGGTAATTTTTTTATCTTGTTCGCTGACATCTTCCAGTGAGTCAATAACCAACAAAGTAATATCTGCTTCATTAATAGCTTTTATACTGCGATTTACTGAATAATATTCAATATCTTCAGAAACTTTAGATTTTTTTCTTATCCCGGCAGTATCGAGAAATCTAAATTCATGATTTTTGAAAGTAATGGACTCATCAATAATATCACGAGTTGTTCCCGGAATATCAGAAACAATACTTCGTTCCTTTCGAGTAATTCTATTTAATAATGAAGATTTTCCTACATTAGGCTTTCCGACTATAGCAATCTTTATCAATGAATCATCTTGCTTTTCGCCGCCTGCATTTTCATTTTCCGCTTCAACTTCTTCATCTTCTGCTTCCGCTTCATCCGTATTTATCTGCAGTTTTTCTTCTATCAAGTCTAATAATTCTTCGATATTTCGATTATGTGCCGCTGAAATAGGAAGCGGCTCTCCCAAACCGTATTGGTGAAAATCATGGATATAAATATCTTTATCCAAACTGTCACTTTTGTTCATAATAATAATTGCCGGCTTGCCTGATTTTCTTATCATATTGATAAATTCTTCTTCTATAGGAAGAACATTTCTGGCTTCTACCATAAAAAGAATCAAATCCGACGTTTTTAATGCTTCTACTGATTTTTTCTGAACAAGCGGATTTAAAATATCGCCTTCGTCAGTAAGTCCGCCGGTATCTTGTAAAATAACCGGAATCTGTTTTTCTCCGAGAAAAAATTCCTGTTTTAAAACATCTCTCGTTACTCCCGGCGTATCATCAATGATTGCTTTTTTAGTTTTTGTAAGTCTATTAAATAATGTCGATTTACCGACATTCGGTCTTCCCAAAATTGAAATGACAGGCTGTTTATCCATATTATCCCTATTATATGATTTTAGTATTTTTATGAGTTTTATAGTAACGTGCTATTAATTGATTAACTTCTTTTTGTGTACTCTTTGTCAACGCTTCCTGAGCCAATACTTCCAAATCCTTTTTATTTGTATTTTGAAGCAATTTTCTTATTTCCAAAAGCTTTCCTGTTGAAAGTGAAATTTCATCAATTCCCAATCCCACAAGTATTAACGCATTATTAGGGTCACTTCCCATTTCACCACACAAAGAACAACTGATTTTATTTTTATGTGCATTTTTAACCGTAATAGAAATCAATTGTAAAATCGCCGGATGAAGCGGCTCATAAAGATATGAAACTTTTTCATTTCCGCGGTCACACGCCATTACATATTGAATCAAATCATTTGAACCGATACTAAAGAAATCAACATGCTTAGCCAACGCATCCGAAACTAATGCAGCTGCCGGAGTTTCTATCATAATTCCAAGCGGAACATCGCCGACAAAAGGAACTTTTTCCTTTTTCAAATCAGCTTTAACTTCTTCTATCAATTTTTTTGTTTCAACAACTTCCTCTACAACCGAAACCATCGGCAACATAATTCGCAAGTTTCCGTATATCGACGCTCTGTAAAGGGCTCGCAATTGTGTTTTAAAAATTTCACGATTTTCAAGACACAAACGAATCGCTCGCCATCCCATATTAGGATTAGCTTCCTTTGTCGTATACGTTTCTATAATTTTATCGCCGCCGAGATCCAATGTTCGAATCGTAACTTCCTTATCTGAAAGACGTTCCAAAATAAATTTATACGCTAAAAATTGTTGTTCTTCCGTCGGCAAAGATTTTCTTTTCTTTGAAAGATATAAAAACTCAGAACGATAAAGTCCGACACCTTCCGCTCCGTATTTTTTTACATTATCGATTTCCTGTTCCGGAATTTCCATATTAGCCTTTAAAGGAACTGCAAAACCGTCCTTTGTAACAGTAGGAATTCTGCTTAATAATAAAGTTTCTTCCCTTTTGGCTGTCTCTACAAGCTTTTTAGCTTGATATTCTTTTAAAGTTTTTTCATCCGGGTCTTGAATAAAAAGCCCTTTTTCACTGTCAATAATACACATTGTACCGGATGAAACTTCATGAACAATATTGTTTAATCCAAAAATTGCCGGCATAGAAAGAGATTTTGCCAAAATTGCAGAATGTGAAGTTTTACCGCCAAACTCGGTTACAAACCCCAACACATGCTTTTTATTCATATTTGCGGTATCACTTACGGAAAGTTCTGAAGCAATAACGATAACATCACGCTCTATACTTGAAAGCGATACATTTTTTTGTGACAATAAATTTTGTAATAGCTTTTGACCGATATCAAAAATATCAATTATTCGGTCATGGAAAAATGACTCACTTGCTTTTGCTAATTCCTGACACTGCTCATTAATAACATCATAAACAACAGATTCAATATTACGTTTTTCGGCACGAATTGTAGCGGTGATTTTATCAATCAACGTAACATCATCAACCATCATTATATGAGCGTCTAAAATACGCCCTTGATCTTCACTCATTTCTTGAATGAGCTTTTTTTGAATCTGAATATATTCTTCTTTAGTTTTAGTCATAGCACCGAAGAAACGGTGAATTTCAAATTCCACCTGACGTTCTGAAATGGAATAATTAGGAATATGAAGATGTTGATCGTAGATAAATGCTTCGCCTATTGCAATACCAATAGAAGCTACAATTCCATGATGTACTTTCATTAACTATGACCTACTATTTATTTTTTTGGGGATATATAACATTTTGAATATTATAAAGCAAGACCGAAAAAAACTAATGAATCGCCATGATTTCTTTAAAATTTACATCATAAACATTAGTCACCATTTTTTCATTAAGCAATAAATATTCATCCTTACCCGGCAAAACCACACACATTTCAGCAGAGAGCTTGGTAAGATTTTTCAGTAACCTCTGCTGTCTTTCGGCGGCTTTCATCAATACATTAAACCACCCGGAAAAACGCACTACTTCATCGGAAGCTCTATAACAGAGAATATTATAAACTATTTTTAAAAATGCTCCCTGTCCTATCCAACATCCTATTTCATCGGAAGTCGGGTCTTTTCCCAATACTTCACCCAATCTGTGTTTTATTTCCCAAAACCATCTTTTAAAAGTATCTGAGTTTTCATAATTCATGATTAATTTCCTGGCAATTTCTATAGAAAACTCATCACAAATAAAAGCATAAATTTCCGCAAATAACAAAATCACTTTATCAACATGCTCGGTATTCTGTCCAAACAACTCTGACATTTCCGAAATTTCTGCCTGAAACATATAGTAGTTTTTCAAATCCGTAGAAATATTTTCACAAGATGACATTTTTTTCTCGTTTTATGTTTTTTTTAATACACTCGTTTACTTACTTCTTCAGAGAAAGCACTCTCATGATTTGCATTCTTATCATCGAATGCCGTAACAGTTATATAGTAAATTAGATTTTTTTTCAATTTTGTTAATTTAAAATTATCAACTTTGTCAATAATAATCGGACTTTCGCCTTCCGCCGCATCATTGCAAAAATATACCCCCGGTTTTGTCCCGTAATAAATTTTATACCCTTTTAAATCTTGTTCAGTGTTATTTTTCCATTTCAAGAAAATCGTACCGTCTTTTTCGGCTATTTTTACACCACTCGGCGGTGACGGCGGAAAATCTTTTTCATACTCCAAATTAATTCCCGAAAAATGCGGCGATGTATAACCGTTTACTCCCGGCAAAAGTAAAGCTTTCCATTGAAAATATGCAGCTTTCTTATTTTTCAAATAAGATATATTTTCTTCATCCAAAGAAATCCATTCTACCGGTTTTATACTTTTAACCGTATCATCAACATCAAAAGGTGCAGAAGAAAAACGTGCAAAATATTTTACTTCAGCTCCGTCTTTTTCATAATCTAAAAAATTAATATCTTTTATTACTATATTAAAATCGTCCAATTTCTGAACTGTACTTACAATTACGGCACCGTCTTGTGCAAATCCGCGTTCTATTTTTTCTGTCTCCGTACCGTGTTTGATAAGAAAATCATCTATTGCCCCGACATACGCAGTTCCGATATCGAGAATACAACGATTTGCCGGATTAAAAATCATAGGATAAACACTTTCGCCGGCTGCCTTTGCAATACCGTTTTCCACCCCGTTAATAAAAAGCTTTATTACTCCGGAAAAACTATCATAAGTAATTGTAAGATTTGTCCATTCCTGCGGCATAATTCTCTGATATGCTTTTACCGTAAATTCAGGAATCGGCTTATTTTTTTCATTATTAAAAACATTGCGAAATTGACATTTAAAAACACCTTCATCCAATACAGCTGAAAATGATTGATCGCAAATACTGTCATTGGAATTTTCATAATAATGTGAACCGATTTTGAACAACACATTATTCTCAGATAAATTCATCGGATAAATATAAAAATTTATCGTAAAAGACCCGATTACCCGCCCCGGTACAAAAACGCTTTTTTTATTTCCTTGCAGTTCTATTTTATGCTCATTTTTGTAAAAATATGCACACGTCCCGATGTAAGAATCTGACATTTTATATTGAAAACTTTTTTGGAGAGTTTCATAATTTTTTACTACAGCTTTTTGTTTGTTCTCTGCATCAAACGGCATAAACAAATCAACATCATTATCATCGGTATTAAAATTATAACTCTGTTTCTTTATCTTATAATAAAGAGACTTTGCTCCGTCCGAAACAAGTTCTACATTTTCTGTTTTATAAATACCGGAAAGAAAATTATTTCTTGTATTCCATGAAATCTTTTCAGAAAAAACAAACACGGGCAATAAAAATAATCCGACAAGAAACAAATACAATCTTTTCATTAAGCTACTCCGAAAATCGGTCTTTAATTAGAATTATCTGTTAAAAAGACAAAAAGTTTAGTGAGAAAATAAAATGTTCGTATCTGTTTTTTCGGAGAATATATTTTTTAACATTAAATCTAATTCTTGAATTGTATAAGGTTTCATCAAAAGTCCCTGAATTTTGAACTTTCGCCACTTGCCGATAATAAATCCGGCACTGATAATAATTTTTAATGTCGGATTTTCATCTCGTATTTTTTGTAAAAAATCAACGTTAGCAACATCTTCGCCGGTATCAAATAAAAATAAATCAAATGTTTTTTCATCGACAAAAGCATTCCGAACGTTAGCTTCATTATTTGCAACAACCGCACTGTAACCTAATTTTTCTAATGTTCTTTTCAGAATAAAAGAAAAAACTATGTCCTCTTCAAAAATTAAAATCTTCTTCATTGTAAAAAAAAGAAAGCCCCTGCAAAATGTAAGTTTAAATATTTTCTCAAAAATAATGCAAAAAAGATTAAGCGGCAAATTTTGTGATTCTTTTTATCGGTTTACAAAACAGGCGATTTTGGATATAGTCACCCGACATTTCAAAATAATGTATTTAAATCCATTAATTAATAAATGTAAAAGAGGTGTATTACGATGGAAATGCAAGCAAAAATTTACGTTGCCGGTCATCGAGGACTGGTAGGTTCATCTATTCTCAGAGCGTTAGACAAAGCGGGATACAAAAATATTGTGTATCGTACACACCAAGAATTAGATTTAACAAACTATGAAGCTGTAAAAGAATTCTTTGAAAAAGAACGTCCCGAGTATGTTTTTTTAGCTGCCGCAAAAGTCGGAGGAATCTGGGCAAATAAAACTCACAAAGCAGAATTTATTTATGAAAACCTGCAAATCCAAAATAACGTAATAAAAAATGCGTATGATTTCGGAGTAAAAAAACTGCTGTTCTTAGGAAGTTCTTGTATTTATCCGAAAATGTGTCCGCAACCGATAAAAGAAGAATACCTTTTGTCCGGATATCTTGAAGAAACAAACGATGCTTATGCCATTGCAAAAATTTCCGGTTTGATGATGTGTCGAGCATTTCGTCAACAGTACGGAGTTGATTATATCAGTGCAATGCCAACAAACCTTTACGGATACAATGACAACTTTGATTTAGAAAGTTCTCACGTTTTGCCGGCATTAATGCGAAAAATCCATGAAGCAAAAGAAAACAACATTCCGGAAGTAACTGTTTGGGGAACAGGAGCACCGCTTAGAGAATTCCTTTTTGTCGATGATTTAGCCGAAGCGTTGGTATTTTTGATGAATGAATACAGCGGCGAAGAACACGTAAATGTCGGTACCGGAACAGACGTTTCTATCAAAGAACTTGCACAATTGATTTGCAAAGTTGTCGGATACAGCGGAAAGATTGTATTTGATACATCAAAACCGGACGGAACACCGAAAAAATTATTAGATGTTTCGAAAATCAATTCTCTCGGATGGAAAGCAAAAGTTTCTTTAGAAGAAGGAATTCGCAAAACTTACGAATGGTACTTAAAAGAATATAAATAAAACTATAATTTTCAGGACAAATTCATGGATATAAAAAATCCTTTTATAATAATTTTTCTTACTTTTTTTATTGCCTCTACAATAACAAGATTAAGTTTGGCATTTATCAATTACTTTCACAGAAAAAAGCATTTGGGGATAATTCCGAAAGAATTGGAAGGCAGACTGAATGCAGAAAAAATGAAGAAAATGGACGAGTATTCCAATGTTAAATTGGTTTATTCACTTTGTTCCATGATTATAAACAAAACAATTATTTTGTTATTTTTATGTCTCGGTTTTTACCCATGGCTTGTAAGCGTTTTTAACAGCTGGACACAGAATCTTTATTTCCTTGTGATTTTATTTTTCTGTGCGGACGACTTACTTGATACGATTCTTTCTATTCCCGGCAGTTTATACTTCCATTTCGGTATAGAAAAAAAGTTCGGTTTCAATAAGATGACACTCGGACTTTGGTTTTCTGATTTAATAAAAGAATTAATTTTGTCATTTGTAATGCAAATAATTATGTTATCCGCATTAGTTTTTGTTTTTAAGACATTTGCCGATATGTGGTGGCTACCGATTTGGGGCTTTATGATTTTATTCTCATTGGCAATGCAAGTTATTTATCCGCAATTTATCGCACCGCTTTTTAATAAATTTTCTCCGTTACCGGAAGGCGAACTTCGTGACAAATTAACAAATCTACTTATTAAATCCGGCTACAAACCGGACGGTTTATTTGTTGTCGACAGTTCAAAACGTTCTACACATTCTAACGCTTACTTTACCGGAATGGGAAAAGCTAAACGTATAGTTTTATATGATACTTTGATAGAGCAAATGACTGCCGACGAATTGACTGCCGTTATGGGCCATGAAATCGGACACAGAAAAAAAGGTCATTTATTAAAAGGTATTATTATTTCATTTATACAATCACTTGTAATGTTATTTGTCGCCTCAAAGTTGCTTACATTGCCGGCTCTTTACAACGGCTTCGGATTTGTAATAAGTCCCGACCACATAAACGAAATGTATTACATCGGATTATTTTTATTATCTATAGTTTTTTCTCCGGTAAGTTACTTTTTCCAACCAATCGGAGCTTGGCGTTCTCGATGTCATGAATATGAAGCCGACAGATTTTCTGCCGAATTGACAAATATGCCGGAAGCCTTAATCGAAGGACTTATAAAATTAAACTTAGATAATTTAAGCAATTTATACCCGGCACCTTCTTATGTAAGATTTTACGCATCTCATCCGCCGTTGTTACAGCGAATTGCTGCGTTAAGAAAAATTAAAGATGAAAAAAAATCGGTTAATATTGAAAATAAAGATTTATAATCAAGCAACCTTGTCACTATTCGACAATGTTTTGATTTTTGGATAAAATTTTAAATAATAGGAGTTTACAAATGAGTAAGAAAATTTTGGTAATCAACTGCGGTTCTTCTTCACTGAAGTATCAGCTTTTACAAATGCCTGAAGGTGAGGCTTTGGTTAAGGGGAATGTTGAAAGAATCGGCGAAGATGTAGCATTTATGAATCAGAAAAGAGTTTCTGACAACAAAAAAATGGAAGTCCTTGCAAAAGATGTAGAAGGTGGCATCAAAACTCACACAACTGCTTTTAAATTAGTTATCAACGCTATTTTAGATAAAGATAACGGAATATTAACTGATGTAAATGAAATCGATGTTGTTGCACACAGAATCGTTCAAGGTGGAGCTCGCTACAGCGATGCAGCTATCGTAAATGAAAAAGTTTTAAAAGATATTGAAGAATTGTGCGACTTAGCTCCTTTACACAACCCTGCACATCTTGAAGGTATCAAAGCTGCTACGGCAATTTTACCTAACACTCCGCAAACAGTAACATTTGATACAGCATTTCACCAAACAATGCCTGCTTCAAGCTTTATGTATGCAATTCCTTATGATTTGTATGAAAAATTTAAATTAAGAAAATACGGTGCTCACGGAACAAGCCACAAATATGTAGCTCAAAGAACTGCAGAAATCGTAGGAAAACCATTGGAAGAATGTAACATGGTAATCTGTCATTTAGGTAACGGATCTTCTATTACAGCAATAAAAGACGGAAAATCTTATGATACATCAATGGGTTTAACTCCGTTAGAAGGTCTTGTAATGGGAACTCGTTGCGGAGACATTGACCCGACAGTTGTTTATTATCTATGCCAACACGGTTATACAGTAGAAGAAGTAAATACAATCTTGCAAAAGAAAAGTGGACTTTTGGGACTTTTCGAAAAAACAAGCGATATGAGAGACGTTATCGATGCTGATGAAAGTGGCGATGAAAGAGGCCAACTTGCATTAAGCGTATGGCTTACACGTGTAAAAAAATATATCGGTGGATATTTTGCAGAACTCGGTCGTGTAGATTACCTTGTATTTACCGGCGGAATCGGTGAAAGAAGTTTTAAATTGCGTGACCGAATTTGTAAGGATTTAGAAATTCTGGGAATCAAATTTGATAAAGCAGAAAATGACAAATTTGAAGGTGAAGAAGGTGTAATCTCTACAGCTGATTCAAAAGTTAAAGTTCTCGTTGTTCCAACAAACGAAGAATTACAAATTGCCAAAGACGCATTCAGAATTACACAATAATTTTGTTAATATTTAAAAACTGCATTGCTCTACAAAAACG
Organism: Spirochaetota bacterium; assembly: GCA_045133795.1. Lineage (GTDB taxonomy): Bacteria > Spirochaetota > GWE2-31-10 > GWE2-31-10 > GWE2-31-10 > RGIG8597. The sequence continues at coordinate 455 of JBGUUT010000049.1, read as the reverse complement.
TTTTGCAATGCAGTTTTTTTTTTATTTTAAATATTTGTTTATTAAGGAGAAAAAAATGAAACGTTTTCACAAGGCTTTATTTTTGTTATGTACATTTGTAGGAATGTCAATGTGTACTTCTTGTATATTATTTCCGCATCATCATGACGGTCCACGCCATGAAAGAAGAGCAAGAAAACCACGTCCGCCTAAAAAACCGCGACATATAAAAAAAGCTCACCATCCTAAAAAGAGTCGCCATATGGCAAAACCACAACATCAAAAAAAACATCACAGAAGATGATTTTCTTACAAAAGGCAGTCAAAAATTGACTGTCTTTTTTATTATGCTAGTTTTGTAAGGAACTATAAAAATGCATTTGCTTGATATTTTCCGTTAGAAAATCTCACTGACTTTACAGTTTTAAAAATAAAATATAAAACTCACCGCATTGATACGGTGATAAATCTACAAA